>DSBB01000457.1 GCA_011046175.1 Candidatus Hydrogenedentota bacterium
CCTCAAAGGTCGGCATATCCAGCAGCCGGTCCAGTTCATTTTGGACGGCGCGGCACGTATTTACCGTGTTTGCCTGTGATTCCTTCGTTATCAGCACCACGAGACCGTCGGCGCCGTCCAAAGTCACTCTCATGGGGTCTTCACGCACACTGTAACGCACCGTCGCCACATCTCGCAGGCGCAAGCCATTGGGGCCCACGATGAGATTGGCAATATCTTCAATACTCTTATATTCCCCTTCATAGCGAACATAATAGCGCAACGCGGCATCGTTCAGTTTGCCCAAGGCAAGATTCATTGTGCCATCGCGCATTCTCTGGAGGACGTCCGGCAGAAGAATGCCCAGACCGTTCAGAGTGTCTTGCTCAAACTCGACCACCACTTGCCTCGGGTGAATGGGAGAATGTATTTCCACATTGGCAACGCCGCTCAAGCGCCTCAAACGCGGTTCGGCAATGGTGCGCACCCGATGGACAAACTCTTCACGGTCGCCACGGTTGAACATGCCAATCACCATAACGGGGAAAGAATCCACGTTAAAACGCTGCATCATCACCCGGTCAACTTCCGGCGGCAACTCCATCTTTAATCGTTCGATGCGATCACGAATTTCGCCGGTTACGGACGCCATGTGCGTTTCCAAGCTGAAAAGCATTGCCACCTTGCAGCTATTACTGTCGGAAATTGTTTCGATCCGGGCCAATCCAGGGATGGTTCTGAACTCTCCTTCCACGGGAATGGCGATTTGTTGCTCGACTTGGGCGGGTCCAGCCCCCGGATAGGGGAAGATACACAGGACGAAAGGACTTTCCGCACGGGGCAGAAAATTCAAGGGCAGCCGATACCAAGCGATGCCGCCCAAACCGAGCATGGTCAGGGACAACATAATCACCGTAATTGGCCGTCGTATGGCAAAACCTGGCAGGGAGAATCTCATATCCGTTTTTTCCCGCCGAAAAGATCGTAGGCCATTGGCACAATAAACAAGGTGAGCAGCGTCGCCGAACTTAATCCTGCCACAACCGTGAGCGCCATTGGGCGGCGCATTTCCGCGCCCTCGCCCGATGCGATAAGCATGGGCGTCAACCCCAATACGGACGTTACGGTGGTCATGATAATGGGTCGCAACCGTGTTTTACCGGCTTCCACGATGGCGTCACGTTTGGCTATGCCGCGTTCCCTCAATTGATTGATGTAATCCACAAGAATAATCGCATCATTCACGACAATTCCGACAAGAATGATGCCGCCGAGAAACACCATTACACTGAGATTCGTGCCTGTAAGAAGCAACGCATAGACCACGCCGATAAAAGCCAATGGCGCGGCAAACATAACCAACGCAGGCTGAACAATGGATTCAAATTGACACGCCATGACCACATACACGAGGAAAAGCGCCAGCAAAAGCGCAAAGCGCAGGCTCTTGAACGCCGTGTCGAGTTCCCGCCGCTGTCCGCTTTGCGTATAATACATGTCCGGCGGCAGCGCCACACGGCGCATCTGCGCGTCTATGTCGCGTGAAACGGAAGCGAGGTCGCGGCCGTCCACGTTTGCCGAAACGACGGCAGTGCGGCGTTGGCTGACACGCCGTATTTCACTCGGCCCCTCTTCAACCCGCAATTGTGCGACATCCGCCAACGGAATCGGCGTCGGCCCGTCGTTTACCGCCAAATTACGCAAATCGTCTATTCCGCGCAGCATGCGCTGGTGCGCTCTTACCCGTATATCCACCCGGTCCGCGCCCCGGCTGAAGCGGGTCGCCACTTCTCCTTGGATTTCGGCGCGCAAACGTTGCGCCACTTGGCCGGGAGAAAGCCCGCGCGCTGCGAGCAAGTCGCGGTCCATTTCGATAATTAATTCAGGGTAGCCGGGTCTGATATTTAGCTCGGGGTCCTTGACGCCCTCCACGGCGGCAAGCGCCTGAACCGTCGCCTGTCCGAAACGACGCAGTTCTGAAAGCGAATCGCCCACCAGTTGTATTTCAATGGCGCTGCGAAAACTGAACAACGTGGGCAATGTGAAGGCGATGTTTTCATCCGTCGCCACCATCGTGATTTGCCGCCGCAACTGATTGATAACTTCATCCTGCTGTGCGGCCATTTCAGCAGGTTCCTTAAGCAGAATCGTAAACTCCGCCACATTTTCCCCACGATCAGACTCCATGCTGCGGCGTTCCCGGCCCACTTCAACCGTTACCGTTGCAACTTCAGGGGTATTACGGATAATCTCCTCGAATTTTCGGGCATGCGCCTCCGTTTCCTCCAAACGCGCCCCGGCGCGTATTTCCATGCGCATGCCAAACTCACCCTGACGCATGGGCGGCATAAGCTCACGGCCAAGAGTGAACGCTTCATTCAGGGCGTGACCCGCAATCACACCCGTAAGTACAAGGAATACAAGGCTGAAACGAAGGCTGTGACGCAGTACTATTCCATATCCGGCGCGCAATGCGTCAAATGCGGTTGCAAACAGACGAAGCGGCAAATAGAAGAGAAGGGCAAAAAGCAACCGGAACAAATGCCATATCAGGTACAGAACCAAGCACACGACAAAAAGAATCGTCACAATGAACGCTGTAAGTATTGCCAGTATGATTCGGAAGACGAACATTGCAATCAGGATAGGCAGAAATATAAGCGTCACCATCGCGACGCAACAGGATTTGACGCCGGGGCGACGGAATGCATTATGAAACGCTTTTCGCGCGGGTCCCAGGCAATTCCGCCAGACATTTTTCACATGTTCCACGGCATAGAACAAACCGCGAACAGGGACGCCGGCCAAGGCCCGCGTGACGCCCCGTTTTTTTGCGCGTTCTTCTTTGTAGGCGCGCAATATCCATACTACATAATGGTCTGAATTAATGGCCATGCCTGTGCGGGACGAAATCAACGGGATGAGATACAGTGCCGTCAAAAGGGACGCAGACAGTGAAAAGGCAACAGACAAGGCCAAATCACCAAACATTTGACCGGCGACGCCGTCCACAAAAGCCACGGGCAAAAACACGCATATTGTAGTCAATGTAGATGCGATAACCGCGCCCGAAACCTCATGCGTTCCGCGTTCGGCGCTATCCCGTATAGTATCGCCTTCCTCGCGGCATCGGAAAATACTTTCAAGCACCACAATCGAATTGTCCACCAACATGCCCACGCCCAACGCCAAGCCGCCCAGCGACATTATATTCAGCGATATGTCCCTGAAAAACATGGGAATGAAGGTGGCAA
>DSBB01000148.1 GCA_011046175.1 Candidatus Hydrogenedentota bacterium
CAGCACAAGCGCGCCCGTCATCATTAGCGGCACGAATCCCATCTCGACAAGGATAAGGCTGTAAACGATAATGGCGGCAAACTGAATCCACGGCGTGCCGGGCACAATGAAAGTGGGACGATAATTCTTGATGCCGCTGTGGCGCATGATAACCACGGACAGGTTTATGAGTATGAACACGACCATAAGCGAAGCGGAGGCCACTTTTACCAGTTCGGCGATGGACAAAAACGCGATGACAACGCTTATGAACAGACTGGTAAACAGTATCGCCACATAAGGCGTATGAAATCGCCGACTGGTAAAGCTTATTGCGGCCGGGAGAAGTCCGTCGCGCCCCATGGCCATGGGCGACCTTGCGGCTGACAATATGCCTGCATTGGCGGTGGTGACAAAGGCCAGAAACGCGGCCACCTGAATGGCGATATAACCGGTGACGCCTATTGTTGACTGGGCGCCCAGCGCGATAGGCGCAAAACTGGCCGCAAGTTCATCGGGCGGCGCCACGCCCACGGTCACGAACACCACCAGCACATAGAAAACATTCACGATGCCAAAGGCGAGGAAAATTCCCAACGGGATATTGCGTCCGGGGTTCCGCACTTCGCCGGACACGTTGGCGACCTTTGTCAAGCCGCCGTAAGACACAAATACCATCCCCGCCACCACAAACATGGCATTCCATCCGTCCGTCAAAAAGGGTGTAAAATGCACGGGATTGGCGTGAAACATGCCCAAAAGAACATACCATGAAAGTATTCCCAGCAAACCGAAAACCAATACCACCTGAAACCGTCCGGTTCCCTTGACCGAAATCAGATTCAGCGCCGTGAACGCCATGCACGCGAGGATGGCCACCATTTTAATTGTCCATTCATCCGCATTGGGCACGGCCAATTTTGCCAAGGTCCCTATGCCCACAAGCGCAAAAGCCGCTTTCAGGCTGACCGATACCCAGTCCGCAAGGCCGGTGAATGTGCCCGCGAACGGGCCAAGACTGCGCACAATAAAGAAATAACTGCCGCCGGATTTGGGCATGGCTGTGGCAAGCTCCGATTGACAAAGCGCCGCCGGGATCATCAATACGCCGGCTATGAAATAAGCGAGAATCACCGAAGGGCCGGATCGCGCAAATGCGATTCCCGGCAACACAAACAATCCGGAGCTGATCATCGCGCCGGCGGCAATGGCGAAAACATCCACCAGACTCAGGTCTTTTTTAAGAGCCATTCAGTTCTTCCCGTCTTTACAAACGTCCTTACATGGGTTCCGGCGACATCATTGTCTCGGACGATGCGCCAACAAGACCAAATCACGCAACATCTGTTCATCGGTCGCTTTCGCCCATTTGCTTTTGAAATGTTCCTCTTCAACAATATGAGCAATATTCATAAGCGCACGAAGATGGAAATTTCGTTGGTCCATAGAACCGGCCAACACAAAAGCAGCCGTGACCGGCGGGTTTAATTCCGAAAACTCGATGCCCGGAATGCACCGGACAAGCACCATCTCAAACACATCTTTTCCTTCCACGATAATGTGGGGAACGGCAAGTCCCGGCCGCACCATCGTACTTGACTCTCGTTCACGCTTCAAAAAGAGTTGGTATAATTCTTCCTTGTCCATGCTTATCCTTTCCGCCAACGCTTCGGCGATTTTCGAAAACGCCTCTTTGGCGGACATGGAGCCTTTGATGTCGAGCACGACACAGTTGTTGACCAGGAGATCAAAGCGATCCAATGTGACGTCGTCGCGTTCAAGCGTCAGCTGGCGCAATTCATCTTCCAATCCCGCGCGCCCGAAACTGCTGGTAACGATCTGCTTGACCAAATGAATAAACGCCGATTCGTATTCGATATGCGTCTCCACGTATACAAGATACCAGATCATGGCAAACGTAATCAGGCCGAATGTGAGAGACAGCACCAGCGCGCCCATCTCCAATATCAACATGCCGTACAGCACAATTGCGACAACTTGCAGCCAGGGATAGAGGGGGGCGCGAAACGTGGGGCGGTAGTTTTGTATTTTGCTTTGACGCATGATGATGAGAGAAATATTGTCAAAGATAAATATCAGCAGCATCATACTGGAGGCGAATTTCACCAGATTTTCGATTGAGAGAAATAAAATTACGGTGATGATGAACAAGGTCGTTGTGATGAGCGCAATGTGGGGCGTTCCAAACCGCTGATGCGTTTGGGCAAGTTTGCGGGGCAGCAAGCCGTCGCGGCTCATGGCCATCGGCGAGCGTGAGGCGCTCAACAGACCGCCGTTGGCGGTGGTTGCAAAAGCGGTGAATGCCGCGATACTGATTGCAATGCGCCCCGGCCGTCCAATTGCCCTGAAGGCGCCCTCGGCAATCGGCGCCAACGATCCGGCAAGATCGTCGGGCGGCACAAGGCCTACGGTAACGTACACCGCAAATATATACAATGCGCTGACTATCAGAAAAGCCGCCAGCATTCCCAAGGGAAGATTGCGGCTCGGATTGCGCACCTCTTCGGCAACATCCACCGCCGCCGTCAGGCCGCCGTATGCGACAAAAATCATGCCAACCGTCAACAACATGGCCGTCCAGCCATGCGGAACAAAATCCATATATCTCTCCCCCTGAATTTGATTTACCCCACCTAGGCAATAGGCGCATAAAATGCCGATTAATATGATTACCAGCAAATTCTGCAGTCGCCCCGCTTCGCGTGTTCCAATCAAATTTATGGCAAAGAAAACCAGACAGGACGCCACTGCGCCGGCCTTGATTGCATACTCGCCGCCTTCGGGAAAGACAAAACCTGCCAGAGCGCCAAGCCCCACCATTGCGAAAGTGGTTTTCAATGAAAGAGCCGCCCAGTTGCTGAATCCTGCGACGGTGCCGGCCAGGAGCCCAAGACTGCGTCCCGTGTGAAAGTATGCCGCCCCCGAGCGCGGCATGGCAGTGACCAGTTCCATTTTCGACACCAAAACGGGAATACACAGCAACGAAGCGAGCGCGTACGCCACAATGATTGAGGGGCCTGCGGTTGCAAACACGATACCGGGAAGCACAAACAACCCTGAACTGATCATTGCGCCGGATGCGATGCTGAACACCCCGATAAGCCCGAGTTCTTTCGCCAATGACTGCCTGTTTCCGGTGTTCACGTGCGTATCAGCCATATATGCCCTTTGTCTGCTGCGCTCCAGATGCCGCTCCACATAACCACATGAGCGTATTATAGCAGAC
>DSBB01000150.1 GCA_011046175.1 Candidatus Hydrogenedentota bacterium
CGAAAGCGGGAATCCAGAGCCACACTCACAGCATATCAGTCGCTTTCTGGATTCCCGCTTTCGCGGGAATGACGGTTATACGCTGTTATCAGGGCATATTATAAGACCTGCTAGACAGTTACTTGCGTTTTTGGTTGTCGGCTGCCTCATGATATGCTAACTGAAGGCGGGGGTCATTCACACTTTTGAGGCGTCTTTGATAAGATGCGAGCCTATGCCTGTTTGAGGGGTAATCGCCGCGCGGTTGGTCGCATCCGCTGTTGCGCAACATGATCCGTCGGATGTTTGTCTGCAAGGCGGGCGCGCTTATTACAACGCCGTTCTCGCAACGAGCGGTGATACGCCAACGGTCTTGATTTCTTGGGAGATACAAGTGGAAATGCACTTACGCTGTTTTGATGATGAAGCCGCAACGTGGGATGACAAACCGAGGCGTTCGGTTTTGATTGAAGATATTTTCAACACCATGAAGAATGAGATTCCGTTGCGGCGCGACATGAAGGCGCTTGATTTCGGATGTGGTACAGGCGCGCTGGCAATGCGTCTTGCGCCATTGGTCGGCTTCATTACCGGCGCCGACATATCGAGGGGGATGCTTGACGTATTTAAGGGGAAAATGGTGGAACATCATGTCAACAACGCGGAAACGCTGTTGATGGAGGCGGACCGCTATGACGCGCTGACGGGGGCTTACGATCTGATAGTAAGCAGCATGACCCTGCATCATATTGAAAATATTTCTCCTTTGTTGAAACATTTTCTCAACATCCTTGCGCCCGGAGGCTATCTCGCAATAGCCGACCTTGACCCTGATGGCGGATTGTTTCATGGAGAAAATGCGGGAGTGTTTCATGCGGGCTTTGATCGGGAAACGCTGCGGCGAAGTTTCCTCGAGGCAGGCTTTGCAACAACGCGCTGTGTTACCGCGGCGGAGACCGAGAAACCCGCCGCCGACGGGCACACGCGCCGTTTCAGCCTGTTTCTGATGATTGGGCGCCGTGCGTAACAACACATGGCCGGGCGGCAACGTTTTTACTGTTTCCAGCCACGCGGGTTGGCATAGTACGCCGCTTTCCATTTCTCCAGTTGCCGTTGCAGTTTTTGCGCAATGTCGGGATGGCGTTTGGCGACGTTATACGCTTCGCCGGGATCGACGGTGAGGTTATACAACGCGGGCCATGAACCGAGCGCCGGTATGGTTTCATCGGAGTCGGGCGGATGATAGTTGTTGCCCGCCGCCAATTGTCCGGCGATATTGTCTTCCTTGTCCAAGGGCAGCGGCCATGTGTAATGACTGTTGGCATGGACATATTTCCAATCCCCCGAACGCACCGCCTCCACGTCATAGTCATGGGAGAAAAACAAGGGACGCCCGCCCAATGTGCCCGCGCCCGTCAGCAGCGGAAAGATATCCGCGCCGTCAATGATTCTGTCGCCGGGAAGGGGCACGTCGGCAAGGCTCAGGAAGGTGGGCAGGAAATCAATGTTCATTGCCGGTTCGTTCACAACATGCCCCGCGGGGATATTGTCCGGCCACCACGCAATGCAGGGAACACGGAACCCGCCTTCATAGCTTTGCCCCTTGCGTCCGCGCAGGCCGCCGGCGCTGCCCTCGTACCACGGCCCATTGTCGCTCGTAACGATAATGAGCGTATTCGCCTGAATATCCAGTCTCTTTACGCACGCCGTTATTTCGCCAACGCTCCAGTCAAATTCGGAAACGGCGTCGCCGTACGGGCCGCCGTCGGATGCGCCCGAAAACGCCTCGGACGGATAGAAGGGCTGATGCGGATCCTTGTGGGCCAGATAAAGGAAGAAAGGCCGCTCGCCCGCCTGTTCGATAAAATGGACGGCCTCTTCCGTGAATAACCGTGTGTAAGGCGCCTGATCAATACCGATGTCGGCAATAATCTCCTTGTCGCCCCGCCAGAACGCCACCGGCCAATCGTCGTTGGATGCATTGAACCCGACAAAGTAATCAAAGCCGTGGTTGAAAGGATGATATGCCGGTTGTGTCGTAAAATCGCCAAGATGCCACTTGCCGATGGCGGCGGTCTGGTAGTCTGCAACTTTGAGCGCTTCAGCAATGGTAATCTCGCTTTCGGGCAATCCCGACACCATACTGCCGCCGCCCGGCATGTCCACAACGCCCAACTGCGCCATGAGCGCGCCCGCGCGACGCGTGGCCTTGCGCGCAAAGGTGTCTTGCGACGCCTGCAACGGACCGACAATGCCGCTGCGCAGAGGATAACGCCCCGTCAACAACCCCGCCCGCGACGGCGAGCAGACGGGCGCGGCGGCATAAAAGGAAGTAAAATGCGCTCCCTCTCCGGCCAGCGCGTCCATGTGCGGCGTTTGTATGACGCCGCCGCCGTGAATACCCACGTCGCCATAACCGAGGTCGTCGGCAAGGATGACAATGATATTGGGTGGACGGGAACGCCTTGCCTGTTGTTGTACTACCGTGCTGACGGGCGCAACGGCGCGTTCGGGTTCGGTGAAAAGCGCCGCGTGCAAACCGTACACGTTTGGCGCAAACAAAAAAAGCATTTTGCGAATCGCCACAAGCGATGAAATGACAACCACAACAGCAACGGCGGCAACAAGCGCCGCTATACGCTTCTTGTTCATGCATACCCTCCGAAACGATAACGCGAGCAGCCTCGCCTATTTTGTCCAACGCTCAGTGCAGCGTGAATCCGCGTATAAAGAAGCCTGGACAATCCGCACCAATTCTTTTATGAGCGCGCCCCGGGACGGGCTGTCACTCGCGTTGACCAAACCGGAAATCGTATCACCCAGGGCGACCGTGCCGACCACCATAACCATCACCTGAACAATATAGGTGCTGGCGGACATGTCCTTGCGATACTCGCCGCTTTGCTGGCCCATCCGCAAGTACTCTTCAATCAGACGCGTCCAAGGGCTGAAATGCTCGTTCAGCAGGGTAAACGTTTCTTCCGGTCGGTCGAGCATCTCGCGGACAACAAGGCGTGCGCGGTTTACGTCCTCCACAAAAAAATTAATGAGCGAGCTCATGGTGGATACCAACCGGTTTTTGCCGCCGTCTGTTGACGTCAATACCCGGGGCAATTCGCTTTTCCAATAAAGGATCAGCGAATGCATTACTTCCCGTCGAAGCGCTTCCTTGGAAGAGAAATGATAGATAAGAGACGGCTTTTGAATGCCCACATTGTCCGCGATCGCCTGCAGCGAGACGC
>DSBB01000561.1 GCA_011046175.1 Candidatus Hydrogenedentota bacterium
AACGTTTCGCCGCACTCGACCGTCATTTCCGGTTCGCCTTCCAGCGCGATTTCAGGCGCGGACGGGTCCACCACATTGACGGTGCGAGTCACTTCCGCTTCGTCAGTCGCTTCATACGTAACGGTATAGGGGCCCTTCTGCGGGTCTGCAAGGTCCAATCCGCCAAGATCAGCCACGTACACGTCCAACTCCCCGTCACATTCATCCTCGGCGCTGGCGGCGGGCAATTGAAGCGGCACATGACATGTACCGATAAGCGGATCAGGGCCGTCAATGGTGACAACCGGCGGTGTTTCGTCAGGATCACAGTCCTGTCCCGCTGCGCCAAATGCCGCAACGAAGAAACACAGAAACAACACACATACATTTGCGCTACTCAGATTACGTGCCATGAGCCCATCCTTTTTATGTTGTTGAACATTGGTTGTTGAGCAGTTCCAAGTTTCTATTCCAAGTCATCGTACAATTATTATATATGCTTCCAAGGGGTTTGTCAAACAAAAAGGCGTTTGTTTTTAGCGCAAGGAACCCCACCGGGCAACGGCTTCAGACACACGCAAAGAACGGGTATAAACGGCATAGGATTCCACGGATGAATGCGCCTGCGCCTCAGCATTGCCGCTTACATCACCCAACGCAGGAAGCAGACGCTGCCAGCCGTATTGACACGCCTCTCCCCCATCACATAACCGGCCATTAATCACAAAACTTGCAATGTTCGCGGCTCTGTCCACAATAATAACAAAGTGCGTTTCCGCATCTGCCTTCAACGAACAACCGCACAACGGCGTCTCCACCTGTTGTTCGCCGTCGTTCAGTAGAAGCGTTCCGTTGCCTGCAACAGCCATGCCGCGCCCGTCCGCACGACGCGCATCCAGCAAAAAGTCATCCTCATTAACCATCGTGTCATTCAGTCGAAGTTCGATGCTGAATCCGTGCCCGCCGACCCGGGGCAGCTGCGGCATATTCTCCCCTCGACGCCAAATAACATCGGGGGCCGGCGGAGCAGTCTTTTCAAACTGGCCCCACAATCCTTCGAGCAGCGCTGCATCCACTTCATGCACGGTGGCGCGGGTCTTCTGGGTGGTGGTAATCCAATAGCGCCCCTCCTGTTCGATAAGGTCGGGATAACTGAAACGTCCCGTATGATCGGAGCGGTCTTCACCGTAGAGCACGATTTCCGGTTCCGACCAGAGAATGCGCCCGTCGTGCTCGACGCCGCCTGACAACCATGCCGGATTGCGATTGGAAAAGTCCTTGCCGCTGTGGTTATGGAACCAGAACAGGTACTTGCCGTTCTTACAGCGCCACAAGCGGGGGCAGGCGCGTGGATTCTTCACGGGGCGCCCGTCGGCGTAGCGCATCAATTCCGGCACACTCCAGCTGCGCCCGCCGTCGCGGCTGTACGATTCCACGGCATAACCGAGGGTCGTGCGATACACGCAATACAGGTCGCCATTGGAGAGAGGAACAAGGTTGTGCTCCTCCTGAACGGAACCGAAGTCAGGATGCCGCAGGCCGTGATCGCCTTCGGGCAGCAGTTCCCAAGTTACCCGCTCAACATCGCGCTCGGTGAGCACATTATTGGAACGATAGAACCAGCCTTCGCTGTCAATCAGAAAATAACGGGAAAGTTTGGAAAAGGCGAACCATGCGGTGTCGCCGAAGATTATGGGTTTCCCGATGCCCCAGAACATCTGCACTTCGCCGCCAAAGTCATTGCCCCGGTCGCAGGCGGTAACGCGCATGGGCAGGCGGCGCCGCGCCGACCATGTCGCGCCGTTGTCGTCGGAATAGCGGTAACAATACCAACCGTGGGTGTCTGCGCGCATGGGCTTGCCGTCAGGCAGTTCGCGTATGTCGTCGCCGTTGTACACATAGAACACATAAATGCGCCCGAAGTGTGTAAGCAACGGCATGGCCCAGGACGCTTCCGGACTGTCCGGCGGCTCAATGGGCACGGGATCGCTCCAGGTTCGTCCCTTGTCCCGGCTGATGCTGCACACGATGTATTGCGACGCCGCGCCTTCCCGCTCCGCGCTGGTGGTGAACACACATACCCAAGCGCCATCGTCGGTAACCACCACATAAGGTTGATCACAATAGCCGTGTTCATAAATGGATATGCCGTTCGCAATATCCCGCGGGTCAGAGGCGCCGCTCGCAAGCGCAACCGCAACAAAAACGGCAATTTTAGTCGTCTGTTTAAGAAGCGTCATACCTTCAGCCTTTCTACACTTGGGAGGGGGACATTCCCGTCCCCACCCTGGCCTGTCAGTCATCCAAGTGGCAATGTTATTGCCAAATAGTCTATCATCCGCAACCGAAACAAGCAACGCCGCCGCCCGGCGGCGTTTTCCCATTCCCACAAAAGAGTCATTCAGGAGAAACACCATGGCCAAAGTAAAAAGAAAATTGAAGGTGGGCATTATCGGTTCCGGCGCAATTGCCCGGGACCAGCATTTGCCCTACTGGCGTCAGTTGGAAGCCGAAGGACGCGTTGAAGTATTGGGCGTGTGCGACCTCGTTAGAGAACGTCGTGAAGTCGAAGCGGCCAAGTGCGTACAAGCAAAACCTTTCGCCAATTACGACAAGATGCTGGCAGCCATTGATTTCGACATCATTGATGTTTGCACCCAGAACCGCGTTCATGCGCCCGCGACTATTGCAGGACTGAAAGCGGGCGCGCATGTGCTGGTGGAAAAACCGATGGCCATGAACACCAAAGAGTGCCTGGCCATGATCGCCGCTGCCAAAGCGAAGAAACGCAAGTTGATGGTGGCGCAGCACATGCGTTTCGAGCCACGCGCCGAAAAGCTGAAGGAAGTGGTGATGAGCGGTGCGTTGGGACGCATCTACACCGCTGAAACCAAATGGTTGCGCCGGCGCGGCATCCCGGGTTGGGGCAAATTCCATCTGAAAAAGGAATCGCTCGGCGGTCCGCTCATTGACATCGGCGTACACATGATGGATTTGTGCGTATGGTTGATGGGCTGCCCGAAACCGACAGCCGCATCCGGCAAAGTGTACCGCATGTTCGGCGACCGTCCCGACCTGTTCAACACCGACTGGGGAACACCTTATCCGCCCAAGGAATTTACGGTGGAAGATTACGCAACGGGATTCGTGCGATTTGAAAATGACATTACCATGCAGATGTCCGTTTCCTGGGCGGCAAACACGAACGACGAGATCGAGAATATGTATATCCT
>DSBB01000525.1 GCA_011046175.1 Candidatus Hydrogenedentota bacterium
ATTCGTTGACTCACCTAAAAATCTACTTGAACGCTTTTATTTCATTTTATGGGTTTGCATCACTCTTGTCCAAATTAGGTTTTGGTTTTTCATAACTTGAATGTCCTCCGCTGATGTTGGAAAATACTTTTTTTTCTGAAACCACATCTGAAAGCCCCCCACTTTTTGGTCCAGTTGTTATGAGAGTTTTGGGGTTTGATGCCTGAACCTCCGGGCCGTATTGCCTGGGTGGTTGTGGGGCCGAGCGGAGTTCCGTATATGACTCAGGGTTTGTGTAATACTGCCGCATGCTGAAGCGTGAACATCATAGGGCGAAAAAATTCATCCGGGTTGCGTACAATGTCCGCATTAGACGGCTAGCTCAAGAGTAGATGAAATACGCCGTGGCGCGGCAGGTGATGTTGCATGTGACGCGCGCCCAGTGCGCGGAAAAGGCGTCGGGGAATTCGTGGTGATAATATCCATTCGGCGGCACGGTAAAGGTGTCGTAGACGGCCCAGGAACCGTCGCCGAGGAAATCCATTTCGACGGTGAATGCGACATCGGCATCGGCCTTATGGGTAAGGTGCAGCACTTTCTTGTCGAAGCCGGTCATGAGGTAGGGGTCGGACGGCGTGTTTGCCAGCACTTCGTCGTCCCACCAGGGACCGCCCCAGCCGGTGGGTTTTCCCATTTGCCAGAGCGCGTCTATGTTGCCGAACCAGAACCCCGACTGCGGCTGTCCCACGGCGTTGTCCGTCTGGTCGCCCGCCATGACAAACATGCCGCGCCAGTAACAGAAATCGGGTACGATGCGCAGATGCGCGCATATCGGGCGTATGCCCCACACCCTGCCGCCATAGACCAGCGGCGGCAGTTCGTAGAACATGCCGTGCAGGTCCATGAGGTAGCGTTCCGTCTACGCCTCGCGGATGCGCATCCATTCCGTGTTCCAGGTGTGGTCGAAGGACTGACTCGCCTTGGGCAGCAGATAGCGCGTCCATTCCCCGTTATGCAATACGCGCAGGATGGCGGACGCCTTGCTCCAGCCGGTGGCGTAAAGGGTGTTGCCATAGCGTGCGCCCGCGCGCGGGTTCTGCTTGCCGGATACTTCGACAAAGGGATTGCGCTCCACGACGTTCCATGTCGTGCCATCCCACTCCGCCAGACATCCGGCGGCGCGTTCCCCCAGAAATTCCGCTTCCTCATAGGTGTTGTTTGCCACCACTAATCGCCCCTGTGCGGTGTGGGCGCCTTTGAAGTGGGGCTGTCCTTCAATGTCCAGAATCTTCACCAAATCCGCGAGTTCTTTTGTCTCCAGCGTTTTCAGGTTCGCCTCAAAGAGCAGCCCTTCCATCGTCAGGAAGTACGCCATTGTTTCCGGACGCTCCAGATGCCGCGCCGTGGCGGTGAGCCGGTGCTTCGCCAGCGTTTCGATGGTGCGCACAGTGCCTTCGGCGTCAATCACATGGGGACCGATGACCGCCTGCGTGGTTTCCCAGTGAATCATGCGGTTGGCAAAGGTTCCCGTTACCGCCTGCGGATGGAGATGCATGGTCATGTCGTCGCGAATCTCGTAGAGGCCGATGCCGTCTCCGGCAATATGCGCCACGTATCCGATGGCCCACAAGCGGTCGGCCCACGGAATCAGCGCGCCAATGCCTGTTTCGCTGCGGCTGCCCGCGCCCGGCGCATAGACCGTCATATTCGGAAACACGCCATCCACCTGAATCGGCGGGGAAAGGGTCGCCGCGCCGACACTTAACATTACAATTGTCAGACATGTCATCAGCATTGTGTTTACTCCTTCGTTTCTGGAACAGCTTCCTTGTTGTTGGCGAGCGTTTGAAACACATCACAAACAACGCGGAAGCCAACATCAAAGACGGCTTGTGACGCCTCGTAGTGCAGCCGGAACGCCGAGCGTCCGCGACGGGGCAGGTCGAGCCAGGAACCGCCGCGCACCACCTTGCGGGTGGAAACAGGGACAGACCCGTCTCGCTCCCGTTGGTCGCTCGCTTGCGTCAGTCCCTGTGTTCCGCAAAATTGTAAAACAGGGACAGACCCGTCTCGCTCCCGTTGGTCGCTCGCTTGCGTCAGTCCCTGTGTTCCGCAAAATTGCAGGGCAGCGTATTTGCTGCGCGTCCATTCCGCCACGTTGCCGTGCATGTCGTGCAGCCCCCACGGGTTTGCCTTGAACGAGCCGACGGGCGCCGCCACGCGCCAGGTATCGTCGAAGCGGGTGTCCGCGGGCCGCCACGGCGGATGCGCGTTCGGCACATGGGGATAATGCACGGTGTAGTGGGTGGCGTCGGAGAAATTGGCATAGGGGCTGAAATCACAGTCAACCGTCCCGTACCAGAGCTGTGTAGCGGTTCCGGCACGACAGGCATATTCCCATTGTTCCTCGGTGGGCAGCGAAAAACGCATTCCTGTCCTGTCCGAAAGCCACTCGCAGAATCTCATCGCCTGTTCCCAGGACACGCGCACCACGGGTTGCTCCGGACGGTTCAGTGTGAAGCCCCGCTCGTTATCGCCGAACTGGTACGCCTCGCCCGTGACCAGCCCGCTGTCGTGGTCGGGGTCAAAGCACCGGTACTGTTCATTGGTGATCTCGAAGCGCCCCATCAAAAACGGTTCCTCGATGGTTAGGGAATAAAACTTCCGTTCGTTTGGATAGGCGTTAAACGTGCGTATGACAATTGTCCCGGGTTCGATTCGCACCAGTTCCAACGTAACTCCCGGCGCAATTTCAACGGCGGTCATCTCAATGTCGTCGCGTATGGGCGGGACTGCCTTAGGCGCATCTTCCGCGAAAGATAGCGCCTGAAAGGAGGAATATGTTTTCTTTTCAAGCACGGCAACATCGCCGATTGCGTCCGGGTCTTCGTCCATGCCCGCATAGCGCCGGTTCATTTCGCGGCGGCGCGTCGCGCCGTGCCGCGCCGCAGCAAGTTTGACCGGGTCAGCCGCCACCACTTCCTGCCAGCTGCCGTGGAAGGGCGCATTCAAATCAATCCACGTGATCAGCCTGTCCCAGGCCTCCTTGTCCAGCCGCACCATATAATGGCCGTCCCGTAATATCTGGACGAGCCTGCTGTTGTCGGCGTGGAAATCGCGGGGCGGCAAAAGATGCGCGTCGCTTTCCAGCGTGGGCGTATGCACCCACCGGCGCAGTTTCATGTACGACGGCGAAAAATGCATCTGGAATGCGGACGGGATGC
>DSBB01000552.1 GCA_011046175.1 Candidatus Hydrogenedentota bacterium
GACCATCCCGTTGAAACAGTCGAAACGGATTGGGTGGATTTTGCCGGACAACGGTAGCGCCCCGCACGAACCGGGACGCATGACGGCGTCGCCGGAAAATTCGCGGGCGCGCGGAAACCCAGGGATTCAGGAGCGATCATGGATGTTTTTGAAGCATTGCGCCGGGGCATGGTCATCCCGGCCAGTCCGCTGGCGTTGACTGCGGCGCGACGGATGGATGAACGGCGGCAGCGCGCGCTCTGGCGCTACTACGCGGCGGCGGGCGCGGGCGGCGTCGCCATTGGCGTGCATACCACCCAGTTCGCCCTTCGCGAGGCGGGCATGTACCCCGCGTTGCTTGCGCTGGCGGCAGATGAATTTGCGCGGCTCGACGCCAGACGCGACACGCCGCTCGTCCGCATCGCCGGGCTGTGCGGGCGCACGGAGCAGGCGCTCGTCGAAGCCGACTGCGCCCGGGAACAGGGCTTTCATGCGGGATTGCTGTCGCCGGCGGCGTTCAAAGACGCTCCACTCGAGGCGGCGCTTGATCATTGCAGGCGCGTGGCGCAAATCATACCGATAATGGGATTCTATCTCCAGCCCGCCGTGGGAGGACGCATCCTGCCGTACGCCTTCTGGCGCGAGTTCGCGGACATCGAAAATGTTGTCGCCATCAAGGTCGCGCCCTTCAACCGCTACCATACGCTGGAAGTAGTACAGGCTGTCGCGGACGCCGGGCGGGACGACATCGCCCTGTACACAGGCAACGACGACGCCATCCTCACCGACCTGCTCACGCCTTTTGTATGTCAAACGCCGCACGGCGCGGACACGCGGCATTTCGTGGGCGGACTGCTCGGCCATTGGGCGGTATGGACAAAGACCGCCGTCGAATTGCACCGGCAGTGCCGCGACGCCGTGCTGACCGGAACCGTGCCGACATTGCTGCTCACCCGCGCCGTCGAGGTAACCGACTGCAACGCCGCCTTCTTTGACGCGGCGAACGGATTCAAGGGGTGTATCGCAGGGTTGCACGAAGTGCTGCGACGACAGGGGCTGCTTGAAGGGGCATGGTGCCTCGACCCGGAAGAAACACTCAGCCCCGGCCAGGCAGAGGAAATCAACCGCGTCTATCGCGCTTATCCTCATCTGAACGACGACGTCTTCATCGCAGAACATCTGGACGCATGGATGTGAAAAGGAACGCCATACGCGTCAAGACTTTGCCGGATGCGCAAGATTAAACGCTATCCAAACGCGCGGCGGCATACCATGAAAATCCTGCGTTGACTTCAGGGGTTTCATGGCGGATGACGCCGGCGCGATAAACAGAAAAACAGGAAACATACGCTACGCGCCGGCGGACAAAGTCACGGTTGTGCCACTGGCGGAGTTCATTGGCGCCGAATAACAGGGGGCATCCGCGCCTGAATGACGGCGCTCCTACCGCCCGCCGCCGTAAAGAATGCCCGGGACAATGTGCCGCGTCCGACATGTCCGGCGCGTCCGACACGTCTGACAAAACCATGCCAAATGCTACTTTGCCACGGGCGTCCAGTAACGGTCATACAGCCGCGCTGTCTGACCTTGGAGTTGTTTCAGGCGCTGCGCAGCCGTCGTGTCGCCTGCGGCGTATTGAATCATCAGCCGGCCTTCCTCGAAACATAGTTCGTCATGTTGCGGCAGCACTTCGCGCAGCAGGTATTGGGTGAATTTCACAAGTCGGAAGGGGCCGTAGGCGCGCGGCAGCGTTCCGGCGGGCGATTCCACTGCGACCGAGCGCAGGTCTTTGATGGCGGCGATGAGATCGGGAAGGTCCGGCGAAGGCGCGAAGCATACCGTAAAATAGCGCCCGAAGGCGTCGCTGCGCTCGTGGCCGTGGGTGTCGCTGATGCCGCACACGGCGATGCGCCTGCCCTTGGCGCGCTCTTCAAGATAACGGGCAACCTGCAGCGCGTTCACGTCCATGGCGTGCAGCGACTCCCAGCCGAAGCCGCTGATCAACTCCAATGCGTCAAACACTTCGCGCTCGAAAAACAGGTTGAGCAGCGGCTCTTCCACATTATGCCGGTTGCGCGTGATCCAATAGGGATGACACAGCATTGCCATGCCGTTCCGGTCGCGAATCTGTTTCACCGCCCATACGCAGGCGGCGTAGTGGAACCGGTTCACGCCGGGCGGGGTGGGCGGCAGCGACTCCATGAGCGCGGCGACTTCGGCGCGGTATTGCGTCTCGTCGTCTCGGTACAGTTCCGTAATGCCCTCGTTGGCGCCGAAACTCAGGATGTGGATCGGGTTGTCGGGCGTATGCACCTCCTCGCCGGGGTAAATGCGCAGGTCTATCGGCGCATCAGCATAAGCGCGATGCGCTTCCATCGAACCGTCGTGCCAGCGATGGTCGGACAGCGCCATGAAATGGAGTCCGGCGCGGCGGCACGCTCCCGCCACATAGGCGGGCGACTCGATACCGTCCGAACGGTGGCTGTGCATGTGGAAGTCGCCCTTGTAGGGACGCAGTTTGTACAGGTCTTCCTCCACCGAATACACGCGGAAATTGCCCACCGTCTTTTTCTTGTCATCGCAAGTTGACTCGATGATGAAGGTGTGCTCCTGTTCGGACTCGAAGAACGTCGTGATACGGAAGCGTCCGTTCTCGGGGACAATAGCCATCTTTTTCCCGGGTTCCCAGCCGTCCTGCTGTTTCGGATATTCCATAGGCGCATAAGTCAGTTCGTAGGCGCAGTTCTCGCTGGGACGCGCATGGTCGAACAACGGCACAATCTCGATGACCGATTCCCGGTTGGCGGGGACGATGCGCGGCAGCACCTCGAAATAGCGGTTTTCCGGGCGGATTTGCGCGCCGCTCGGCAGTTCGGGGCACAACAACGGATTCGCCGCCGCCATCAGCGACAGGCTTATTATCACCACGGCAAAGCAAAGATGTTTCATGATTGGAATCCTTTCCACAGGTTGCGCTAATTACGGTAACATGTTTTTTTTACAATCTTTGGCAATCGGTTGTCAAAAACTGATTGTATGGCGCGAGACGGGCGCATTTCCAGTCTATACGCGCATTCACGGATATACTAACGCGGGCGTTGTCCGCAACCCAGATTTGACTATTCTCTTTGTATGTTGTTCACGCTTCAGCGTGCGGCAGTAGTACACAAACTCTGAGTCATACACGCAACCCCGCACGCTGAAGCGTGAACAACATAC
>DSBB01000444.1 GCA_011046175.1 Candidatus Hydrogenedentota bacterium
GGTTTGAACAAATATCGGCAGCGGCGCAAACCTTGCGTCGGGAGAATTCGCGACCGGGCACTCGCTCCAATCCGGCAACGGCTCGTGAGCGCCGGCATACGCCGCAATCACACAGATGCCCAGCGCAACAGACGCCAGGCTGAAATACGTTCTGAACACAGGGGCCGGCACAGGCGGCCGCGCCTTTTCGTCATTTATAGACAAGGCGCCGCTTTCATGAGCAGGCGCCCCCGTTTCCGATCTGCCGCAGGTTTGCGCCATAACTTGATCCTCCCTGGCGGGTTGATTCGCGTACAAACGCCGTCGCGCGCATCACGCGACCTACCCGGTTTTATCTGTCATGATTATTTGAAAAGTCTACCACAAAACAACAAAAAAGGCAATACCCCGACAGACAAAAGGAACACGCCTCGCAATACGTTCTGTCGTTCAATATGCTGTACACTACTGCCGTGAGCGTTCCGTACGCATAACGATGTCAGGATTTGCGCATCATATATCCCAACGCGGTGTAACCGTCACACAGACTTGAATGTTTTCTTTGTACGCTGTTCACGCCTTATCATACAGTCGCAGTGACGCATGACGCCAACTGCATTTTGAAAGGAGCAGCACGTGACGCATTATCTGAAAGGCCCGGCGCTCGTCGTGAAAGGCAAGCCGGCTCTTGTCATCATTGTTTTGACGGCCCTGTTTTTTGGCTGGCGCCTTTTGGTCACAAACGATACGGTGGCGCCGGAGCTGGAAGAGGAAGTGCGCGGGATACTGGCAATGGAGTATGCGCGGTCGCTCTTGGGCGATCTCAAGGCGGGCGTGGCGGCAAAGGATGAAGAACGGTTGATAAAAGACGTGGAACGGCTTAAGACCTACACCCGCAAAATCACTTTTACCTCGCTGAAATCGCGGGGCGGCGGCGCCAATTTATATGTGCGCGCGGAAATTCTCGTGGACGGCAAAGCGCCGCCCGCCGGCAAAGCCGTCCGATATTTTCATTTTCATAATTTCCCGGGTGCGGGCTATGTCTATCAAGAAGAGGCGTGGGCGTTGGACTATTACCTGCCGTTCATGAACTGACGCGGATACCATGTGAAATTTTGTCACGCCGCCTCACGCATCCGGATCGCGGGAAGACCGGTTGCCCGGTCGGCATGCTTGTTTTGCGGCCTGTCCGCAGCGCATAAAACAGGCATTCAGGTATCCGGCATTCTCGGCGGCGATAAGCGCGCATCTTTTGATGTCGTAACGGGATGCGCCGATAATTTCCACGTTGACGGGCCCGTCATAACCGTGGTCCACCAGCGCCTGGCAATAGCCGAAAAGGTCAATGTCGCCGCGGCCACAGGTCTGATATTCAGGTTCGCCGGGCGCGGGACCGGGACCGGGACAATCGCGGATGTGGACATGTCTCACCCGCGATATGACCTGTTGCAGCGCCTCTTTGGGAACCTCGCCCGCGCGGTGGACATGACTCGGGTCCATGTCAATGCCGAAGCTGGACGACGGTATTTCCTTCATGGCGCGCAGCGTGGTGGGGGTATCGTGTATGGAAGCGCCTACATGCGCTTTCACGCACAGGATGACCTTTGCCTGTTCAGCCCTTTCCGCCAGGCCGGCCATGCGTTCGATGCATGTTTCCAAATCGCCGGGGTGATCGCTTTTGCCGCTGGGACCGATGTTAATCACCGGTATGCCTATCTCGACGGCGGCGTCATACCCCGCCCATTTGAGACGTTGCATGGCCTCGCGGACAGTCGCCCCGCCGAGCACCACCGTATTGGCGCCCAGTGCAATCATGATTCTTCTCCTTGCCGGGTTGTGCCCGCAGGCGCCGGTCGGTAGTAAAGAGAACTCAAGGAGCGCACCCCTTCGATGCGGTTCTCGCCAAGCAGTTCCTCGATGTGCTTGACAGCCTCGTTTCGGTGTATGCCAAGCCCGGACGCGATATCGTCCAAAGAGCACGGGCGTCTTTCCAGGAGGCTCATGACCGCCTCGCGGGTTGCCGAAAAATCCCGTTGCCGATGCACTTCCCGAAAGTCGGCGATGACCTCCGCTTCCGGAGAGAAACAACGGGACAGTTCCTCGAGCCTGGCGCGTTCCACCGCCATGGCAAATTCCTCCGCCGGCGGGCGGGTAACGGTGTTCAACTGAATCCGGTCGGGTTTGACGCGGTTGGCGTGCTCAACAATGGCGCTCATCTCCGCCCTGTCCGCCGTGTAGCCGCTGAGAATAAACACTTCCAGCCAGAGCGCGCCCGCGTATTCCTCGCGCAGCGCAATCAACCCAGCCAGCATGCGTTCAAACGACAAATCGGCATGGGGACGGTTTACCGCGCTGAACATCAATGCGTTGCCGGCGTCAAGCGACGGAACGATGAGGTTCGCGCCGGTGATTTCCCGGCGCACCTCCGGCTGCCAGAGAAGCGAACTGTTTGTCAGTACGGCCACTGGAATATCGGTGATGGAATGAATCCCTTCGATAATCGCGCCCAAATCCGCGCACAAGGTGGGCTCGCCGGAACCGCTCAGGGTTATGTAGTCCGGTTGAGCCGCTATCTTTCCCTTGATTTCTTCCAACACGTCGCTCACCGGAACCCAGCGTCTGCGTTCCAACGTTTTACACGTTGTGCGTCCCAACTGGCAGTAGATGCAGTCGTAGGGACACGTCTTAAACGGCACAAGGTCAACGCCCAAAGATCGCCCGAGTCGCCTTGACGGAACGGGCCCAAAAACATGATTCATAGTATTATCTCACATATCACGGGGTTTTGTGTTACAAGGGGTTAAACGACTGCGGCATAGGTCCCGTTCGCAACTCGGCTGCGTGTTGCCGTGATGCGCGGCACGGGATTCTAAATTCTTGAAAAGTGGCCTAGTGTCTAGTCAAGCATCAAGTGTCGGATAAAGTCGCTTTAGTTTTACTCTCGCATCTGCAGTTGTAAACTGCCAGTTTATTGTGGCATCCGCGTTGTTTCGCTCATTCTGCCATGCAGTTACTTCTGCCCTCATCTTGGCAATATTGTCTATCCTTCTGTCCAGACATTGCTTGATGAGAACATTCAGTTCAATCTCTGCCATATTCAGCCAACTTCCATGTTTGGGCGTATAGACAAACTCAAAACGATCACAGAGCGCCTTGGCAACATCCGGTGTATACGCTTCATAAAGAGAACCGGGCGTGTGCGTGTTCAGATTATCCA
>DSBB01000156.1 GCA_011046175.1 Candidatus Hydrogenedentota bacterium
GTACTATTTATAAAGGCGTGGCGCCTGCCATCCCGCGTAATTTCTCCGGAAATGCCGTGTTTCGTGCGGGGTGTTTCTTATCAACAAGGCCAGGTTGAGCGGATACTTTATCATGCGTAATGTTGACAACTTAAATGTTTTATCTTTTGCGCCATTAATGCCTCCCAAACAGCTGAAAGCGGAGTCGCCCATCACCGAGACGGCTTCCGAAACCGTCGCCGGGGCACGCGACGAAATTGCCGCGATTTTGGACGGTCACGACAATAGGATGCTGATCGTTGCCGGGCCGTGCTCGATTCATGACGACGCCGCCGCGCTGGATTACGCGCGACGGCTGCTGCGATTACGAAAGGAACTGGGAAAACGCCTGTGCATTGTTATGCGCGTGTACTTTGAGAAACCCCGCACCACCACCGGCTGGAAGGGCATGATCAATGACCCGGACATGAACAACAGTTATAACATTGAAAAGGGGTTGCGCAGGGCGCGCAAACTGCTGCTTCAACTGGGAGAACTGGGTATGCCCGCCGCAAGCGAGGTGCTTGATCCCATCATTCCGCAATACATCGCTGAACTCCTTGCGTGGGCGTCAGTCGGCGCGCGCACGGCGGAATCCCAAACCCACCGAGAGATGGCAAGCGGCCTTTCCATGCCCGTGGGCTTCAAAAACAACACCGACGGCAACCTGCAAAGCGCCGTTGACGCACTGCTGGCCGCCGGACGCCCCCATCATTTTCTGGGCATAGACGACGAGGGGCGCTCATGCGTGGTGCATACCCGTGGCAATCGCCACGGCCTCATTATCCTGCGGGGCGGACGCAAAGGGCCGAATTACGACCCGGTAAGCATCATGGCCGCTGAGAAACAGCTGCAAGACGCCGGACTTACGCCACGGGTCATGGTGGATTGCAGTCATGCCAACTGCGGCAAACAGGCGCCCCTACAGGCGCACGTGCTGCGGGACGTAACGGAACAGCGGATTACGTTAAACAACCCCATCGTCGGGGTAATGCTGGAAAGCAACCTCAAAGAGGGAAACCAAAAACTGCCGGAGGATATAAGCAGGCTGGAATACGGCTTAAGCGTCACCGACCCCTGCATCGGCTGGGAACGCACCGAGTCGCTGCTGCGCGAAGTGTGCGACAAATTGGGACAAAAACGCTAACCGCGCCGCTATCGGAATACAATGGTGCGACGTTGATACACCATGATGCGGTCGGCGGCATGCGCCTTGACCGCGGATGCCAACACGTTCCGCTCAAGATCGCGCCCCATGGCGACCATCGCTTCAACGCTGTGGGTATGGTCAACGCGGATGGTCTCCTGTTCGATAATAGGCCCCATGTCCAGTTCCGCCGTGGCGTAGTGGCTGGTGGCGCCGATAATTTTCACGCCGTGCCCGTATGCCTGATGGTATGGCTTGGCGCCCTTGAAAGCCGGCAGGAATCCATGATGCACGTTGATAATGCGGTTTTCATAACGGCCCGTGAAATCGTCCGTCAGTATCTGCATATACCGGGCCAGCACAATGAAATCCACCTGATGCGCTTCAAACAAGGCCAGCGTTTTCGCTTCCGCCTCTGCTTTGGCGGACACCGTCACCGGAACATGAAAAAACGGTATATGAAAAGCCGACGCCACGGATTCCAAATCCCGGTGATTGCTCACAATCAGCGCAAGGTCGGCGTTAATCTCGCCGTATTGATGCCGCAGCAACAAATCATACAGGCAGTGGTCGTATTTTGACACCATGATCGCCATGCGTTTGCGCTGATCGGAAAAGGTCAGTTCGGCGTCCATCTCGAATTTGCCCGCGAGTTCACGCAGCCCCGCTTGAAAATTCTCGCGCGTACAGTTCAATTCGCTGCAATCGAAATACACGCGCATGAAAAAGCGGTGGGTAATCGGTTCCGCGTGCTGTTCCGCATTGATGATGTTGCCGTTGTGTTCGTAGATGAACCGGCTGACGTGAAACACAATGCCTTTCACATCCCGGCAGTGTAATCTCAGTATCGCTGTTTCCATCTGTTCCTTCCGGAAATGCCGTTTCGGCCGCTCATCGTTTTGTTGGCGGCAACGGTTGCAGAGACTCCCAAAAAGCGTCCATTTGCTTTTCCATTTCGGCGACGATGTCCGGATGCTTGTCGGCAAGGTTGACCGTTTCGCCGGGATCATTTTCCAAGTCGGTAAGCAAAAGCGGATGTTCCTCGGGTTGACCATATATTTTGCCCTTGAAGGGACGTTTGATCTTCCATTTGCCTGAACGGTACGCCCGCAATTCGCCCCCGTGGAAATAATAGAACTCGTCGCGGGCGCGTTTGCCGTTGCCGGAGAGAAGGCCGCTGATATCCTGTCCGTCAATAACACGGTCGCCGGGTATTTCCGCGCCTGTTATCCGGGCAAAGGTGGGCAGAAAATCAAGCGTGATTGCCGGGGCGGTTTCGACGCGACCCGCTTCGACAACCGCGGGCCACCGCATGATGCAGGGAACGCGCATGCCGCCCTCGAAAGTGGTTCCCTTGCCATGACGCAGGGGCCCGGCCTTGCCGCCGTGTTCGCCCTTTACCAGCCAAGGGCCGTTGTCGCTGGTGAAAATGACCAGCGTGTTATCGTCTATGCCCCTTTCCTTGAGCGTATCAAGGATAACGCCAACGCTCCAATCCATTTCTTCTATAACGTCGCCGTAGAGACCGCCTTCGGAAGTCCCCTCGAATTCGCTGGATACATAAAGCGGCACATGCGGCATGGTATGAGGCAAATAAAGAAAGAAGGGGCGTTCACGGTGTCGTTTGATGAATGCAACCGCTTCCTCCGTGTACCGTTTCGTCACGGTGCGCTGTTCAACAGGTTGTTCGATGATTTCCTCGTTGCGCATCAACGGCACCGGCGGGTCCCCGCGGCTTTCCACATCCATGTCGTTGCTGTAGGGAATCCCATAGTAATAATCAAAACCATGACGGGTGGGCAGGAACTGCGGCAAATGTCCCAGATGCCATTTGCCTATGCACCCCGTGGCGTAACCCCGCCGCTTGAGCAGCTCGGCAATGGTAATCTCGGACGCGTCAATGCCCTCCTTGCTATAGGGGAAAAACACATGGTTGACCCCCATTCGTATGGGATAGCGCCCGGTGAGCAAACCCGCCCGCGACGGCGAACACACAGGAGCGCAACAATAGAAATCCGTGA
>DSBB01000215.1 GCA_011046175.1 Candidatus Hydrogenedentota bacterium
GAAAGTGGTTGGGTTATGATTAATGCATACGTATTGGTGTTAAATAAATCATGGGTTGCGGTGAACGTCGCATCCGCGAAACGCGCCCTGACTCTCTTGTTTCAGGGACACGCCCGTGTTGTGCATCCTAAAGACTACGCGCTCTATGATTTTGACGCTTGGCTGGAGTTTTCCCGTGTCAGCAACGGCGTCTCTCCCCGACGGTATGTATACACGCCGTCCGACAGGATTCGTCTGCCTGAAGTTATCGTACTGAACGCCTTCAATGGCTTTCACACACCGGAAGTCCGCCTGTCGCGGCGCAACATCTTTGCGAGGGATAAGAACGTGTGCCAGTATTGCGGCGGGCGTTTCAACCGGTCCGAACTCAGCATAGACCACGTTATTCCCAAATCGCGCGGCGGCGGAGACACATGGGAAAATCTGGTGTTGGCCTGCACTTCATGCAACCTGAGAAAACGGGATCGAACGCCTGATGAGGCGCAAATGCCCCTTATTCGCAAGCCCATTGCGCCGCGTTGGCTGCCCCGTTTTGAGTCGCCGCTGCCTAAGGAAGAACTGCACTCGTGGAAACGTTTTGTTGATCTCGCGTATTGGAGCAACGAGACATTGGATTGACGGGAACGCGCGTCAAAGGGTTTCTTCCATATCTGTGAAGCCGGCGGTCTTTTTTGCGTCCGCCGATTCGGAAGACGACGTATCAGAGGCAAACGCTTCTTCAATCAGCCCGAAGATGCGCATAATGCTTCTCCGGCAGCTGTGCAGGGCTTTACGCTGTTCCTCGTTCAATTCCCCGGGATGTTCGTCGAGCAACATATCGGTGAAGCCCAGCATCGCAGAGAGGGGTGAACGCAGCTTGTTCGCCACATTGGCGTAAAATTCCATGCGTAGCGCCACAACGCGCTGCAACTCGCTATTTGCCTCTTCCAGTTTGATTTTTGCCATGCGGCTGGCTTCTTCAAATTCCTTTTGCTCCGTGATGTCGTGAAATAAAACCACGAAAAAACGGCTGTTCTTGTTCAGGAAGGAATGAATATGTATTTCCACGTTGCGTTCGGTTCGGTCATGCGGGATAAGCAACATTTCCTGATCAAGCGCGCCGGATTCGTTCAGCTCCGCAAAACTGTCCTGAAGCGATCCGTCATCAAACACATAGGACTGGAAGCGTTTTCCCAACAATTTTTCCCGGGGAGCCCCCAGAAACGCGCATGCGCTGTCGTTTGCATCGGTAATAAAATTATGTTCGTCAAACACAAGTATCGGATGCGCGGCGTGGTCAAGAATTGCCCGCAGGGTTGACTCTGAAGATTGCAGCGCCACCGCCTGGCGCCGCGCTTCGTAATCGAGCTGCTGTATAACACGCGACATAATGTTCATTAACCAACCGCCAAAGGCAATATAGAGGAGATTGGCGTACAGAGGGAAATGCGTCCAGTCCATGCCGACGGTGACCCAGCCGATAAGCACGGTGAAAGAATATCCCGCACATGCGAGAAAGGCCACCTGGAAGCCTTTGGAAGCCTGCGGCACATAAAGATGATAACCAATTAACAAGAAAAGAAGAATAGACACAAAAGGACTCGCAGCGCCGCCGGTTATGGCGATCAACAAACAATACCGGCAAAGGTAAAGGGCAAAATTAAAGGGTGATACAAAGAGGTGATACGCCCGGAAAGACAACACAACATGCACAAAAATGTTGTGCATCAACGCGGCAGCGCCCGCAATTAGAAGCGTATACAACAACCCCGGCTCGTCAACCGCCACACTAACCGCCGCCATAAAAACATAAGCGACGTAGCGCAGCGTCAGCAGAGCGCGTTCGACGCGCACCGCGACGGCCAAGCGCGCATGGATCACACCGCCGCTTTTTGCCTCGTTATATCGGATCGCTGTTGCCATTTATTTCCGCCTCTGAACGCTCCGTTTCTTTTCTATGATACCACCCGCCGCCTCTGAAATCTACTTGATAACGCGCAGAATGGATGCGCCATATTTGCGCCTGCGCCACGGACCCAGCGTCGCGACCGCTTCCAATTCCGATTCATTGCGCGGCCCTTTTTGCGCGATTTCCTCGAGTATTTTCCGGCACAGGATCACATCTGATTCCACGCCGCGCTCGCGCGCGACCTCCTTGCGCCACGCCATCAACGCTTCATACCGTTTCCAGTAACCCGGGGCGGCGTTGGCGCCGCGCGCCGGACGTTTGGGTATGGGGGCGCGCAGACCGGTCTTGATCACTTTCATCAACTTTGGGCGTATCCGCTCCAGCACCCGTGGGGGCACACCGGGTATGGACGTTATCTGCGAGGGCGGGTCGCCATCCCATCGGGCGGCATGCTGCGCAAGCGCAAGGATCACCTGATTGTTAAACACTTTGAAGGGCGGCACATCGCGCCGTCGAGCCTCCTGGTCGCGGAAAACGAACAGCGCCTTCAATATCGCCTGAGCGCGCGGCGACATGGCGCGCACCCCCTTGAGCCGCCAGAAATCGTCAGGATTAAAAACGCGGCGTGTCCCTTCGACATGACACAAATCAGCGAATATCTCGCGCGCTTCTTCCGCCATTCCGGAGTCTTTCAGCCGCTTTTCAAGATCGTCTCGCATTCGCAACAGGTGATGCGTGTCATTGCGCGCATACAGAAGCTTTTCCCGGGACAACGGCCGGCAGGCCCAGTCCGCTTTTTGGCATTTTTTGCTTACTTGTATGCCGTAAAGGGTTTCCAAAAACCATGCCAGCCCCATTTGCGAAAAACCAAGCAAACGGCCCGCCCACATGGTGTCAAAGAGATTTTGCACCTCCCACCCGTGAAGCCCTTTTAGAAGCGACAAATCATAATCCGCGGCGTGAAAAACTTTTTCCACGCCCGGATCGGAAAGCAGTTCCCCCAATTCGGCCAAGGCAAAATCAGCCAGCGGATCAACTATGTAATCATGGCTGTCCGTTGAAATCTGGATCAGACATATTTTTTCGCGATAGGCGTAAAGGCTGTTCGCCTCAATATCCAATGCAATGCGTAACGAACGCTTCAATGCAGTCAGACACTGCAACCAACCGCCCTTGCTGTCAACAAGTGTAAATGGTTCTTCTGTCACAAGCCGCGTACTACTCCATAACTGTCTTGATATTCTTTAGTATACAGAGAAACGGGA
>DSBB01000285.1 GCA_011046175.1 Candidatus Hydrogenedentota bacterium
CACGCGCCCTGTTGTATGCCGTATACGATTTTCTGGAAACCTCCCTGGGCTATCGCTGGTATTTCCCCTATCCCGAAGACAACATAACACCGTCCCTGTCCCCCGCCGCTTTCGACCGTCTGCTGCAAACGGTCGAAGACAGGGAAACGGAACCGGCATTCTCTTTCCGCTCCCGTGAGTTCCGCGATGTCGCCCCGACCACCGACAAAACGGATGGCCTCATTGTTCACCAGATTGACTGGTGGGCGAAACTGCGCATGAACCGGTTCCTCCTGAACTTCAACTATGCGAGCAACACGGAATTGTGGGCGCGCTGGCAGACGCGCATCCTACCGGAAATCAAGCGGCGCGGCATGCTGGTCGGATTGGGCGAACACGGCAGCTATCCCCTGTTCCTGCCGCCCCACCGTTATGCGAACGACCACCCGGAATGGTACTGCGAGATTGACGGGAAACGCATCGGCGCCATGCACACGGAATCGGGCGACTGGGCGCAGTTCTGCACCACCAACCCCGAGGCCGTGGCAACCTATCTGGAAAACTTCGCCGCGTTTGTCCGGGAACATCCCGAGGTGGACTTCTATTATCCCGCGCCCAACGACATCGGCCTGTGGTGCGAGTGCGCAACCTGCCGCGACATCCCCGTGCCCGACCGCTACATGCAACTGAATAACCAAGTCGCGGAAAAACTCAATGCCGTCAAGCCCGGCACGCGCATCATGCATCTCGCGTACAGCAACCACAGCCTGCCGCCGGAAAACACGCAACCTCACCCCATGATAGATGTGGATGTGGCGGTGTGGGGACGCGACTTCTCCTATCCGCTCTGCGACCCGCGCACCATGCCCGAAGACCCGGAGTATCTCGACCTCTTCCGCAACTGGGCGGCGCTGTGCAGCGGGAACAACAACGGCGAAAGCGCGCGATTGCTGTACCACTGGAAAATCATGCGGCATTATTGGCTGGGGTTGCACCTGACGCCGCTGCCCGTGATTGACGAGGACTTCAACTGTATCCGGAAAGTAGGCATAAACGGATTCGACTTGCCCCTGGCATATCTCGGCATCTGGACCAAGGCGCTTAACGCCTATGTCGTCGCAAACAAAACATGGAATCCAGATTTGTCCGCTGCGGCATTGACCCGCCGTTTTATGGCCGATTACTACGGCGAGCACGCCGATACCGCGCAACGCGCCTATGAACTCGTCGCCGAGGCGTTCCGTGACAAACGATACGGGCGCAGCCTGACGCTGGCGTGGTTCCCCGACACCAGCAAGGTGCGCGCTGAACCCCTTGAAGGACTTGGCGACAACGCGCGCCATGCCGCCGACCGCCTCGATGAAGCGCTTGCCCTGGTCAAATCCCTGCAGAACGCGCCGCCGCCCCTGGACAGCCGCTTTCAAAAACTACACACCGTCATTCGCCATGCCCGCGATGAACAGCGCGTGCTGGTTGCGTTGGACGCGCTCATGCAGGAATGCCACGCCTACCAACAGGAAGAATCGGAAGCGATGCGCATGCGCGCTTTGGAATCGTGGGACAAGGCAAAAATCGCGGCAGACCACCTGGCAAGCGTCTATTCGCTGAGAGAAGATGAAGCGGGCCTGTATTGGGACGGCGCAAGCCACAAGCAACTGCACGACGCCCTCGCCCGATGGAGGCTGCTTCTGGAAGCCGCCGACTGGCATAAAATAGGGGAATGGGAAACCGAACACTTCAACAACAGCACAGCGCCCATTACCAGACGCTTTGACGTGACGGACGCGCTCCAGGATAAACTCCCCGGCCTCGTGCAGCTGCGCTTCGAATACACCGGCGGCGAACTGGGCGCCTCACTCCGTGGAGCAGCGCTGCTGCAGCAAGACCACGCCGGAAACGAAACGACCCTCGCCGAAGACCGGCACGGCGGCTTCGTCGGATATATCCACGAAAACGCCGTCTACCGGCTGAACGTGGAAACCGCGCCACCACCCGCCCCGCGATATATTCTCGAAGTCGAACTCGCCGCCTACGCCACCTCCGGCAGTGTCGCCGAACGGGGTTGTAACGGCGCTATATTTCTAGGACTTCCCAAAAAAGTAGACCATTCAATCGCAACGATACGATTGGCATCTTTGTCCGACATGTCCGACGTGTCCGACATGTCAGACGGTGATATAATGAAACACGTCGTCCGTGATGAAAGCAAAGCCGCAGGAGAAAAAAAACATGAAGAACATTTCGCTATGGGCATTCTTTGCTTTATACGCCGTAGTCTGTGCAGCAGCAGTTGCGGATGTTACTTTGGCGGCAGACTATGAAAGCCTTTACACCGGCGATGAAGCCACCGGCGACCATGTAATCGCGTTGTGGCAGTTTAACGGCGACGCGCCCGGCGCGGATGTTTCCGGCAATGGCCATGACGCGACGTTGAAAGGCGCGGCGTATGTGGCGGAAGGGCGTTTTGGCGGCGCGTTGCGCTCGCAGCGCGGTTGGCCGGACATTGACGAGCCGCATCAGGCGATTGTGAAAAACGATCCGCGACTGACGCCGTCCGGCGCCTTCACCATTGAGATGTGGATACAGCCTGCGCCGGAAATGACGGGGTACGAGAATCATCCCACGCTCATGGACAAGAAGTATGTGGCGGACACGGATTATCAGTTGTATCTGAGTCGTGAGCTGGGCGCGAACCGGCGGCGCATCGAGATGGCGCTGGGATTCGGCGGCAGTTCACAGACCTATCAGTCGGAGTATCTTGATTTCACGCCCGGCCGATGGCGACATATCGCTGTTGTCTATGACGGCGCGGGTAGCGGTCGCTTTTTCGTGGACGGAACCACCGCAGGCGGGCAGACGTATTCGGAACGTCGCGGCATTGCGCCGGGGAAGCATTTTCTTTCCATTGGCGACCGGATTGGCAGCAACTATCGCGGCTTTCCCGGGCTGCTCGACCAAGTGCGCATCTCCAATACCGCGCTGGAGTTCCGGCCTGTCGTGCTGGAGTTGCGCGCATCGCGCCGCGTATTCGAACGCATGGAGCCTGCGCCTGAGCTTGAACTTGTGGCAACGAATCTCCGCAACGCGCCGATGCGCCACGCCGCCGTTTCTCTGGTGGTGAATACCCGCGTCATTCAAAACTTTGACATGCCGGAACTCGCTTCAGGGGA
>DSBB01000434.1 GCA_011046175.1 Candidatus Hydrogenedentota bacterium
AAGAAGAACTGTTAACGCCAGATGGATTCCCGTTTTCACGGGAATGACGGTAACGTTGTGTTTTGTTTGTGACAACTGCGCCGTAGGCGCCGCTTCTTCCGGGCGAAGTCCCGGACGAAGCGCAGTACATTATCGGCCAGAAACCGCGATCAAGAAGTTGGGTATGTTGTTCACGCTTCAGCGTGCGGGGTTGCGTGTATGACTCAGAGTTTGTGTACTAGAAGCGTGAACAACACACAAAGAGAATAGTCAAATCTGGGTTGCGGGCAAAGCCCGTATTAGGACAAATTTGCATGAGATGTTCATATACCATACAGATGCTGCTTCTTGCGCTTGCCTGTCTGGCGGGGAATGCTAACGCCGGCGAAACAGGCATAAACGGCAACATACGACAATGCGAGTGGATAGCGTCAGCGCCGATTTTTCAGCCTGGCGCGGCGGCGGGCGCGTTTGACGAGGTGGCGGTGAAGGACCCGTCGCTCTTTTTCTTTGAGGGGCGATGGCATCTTTTCTACACGACACGCTCAAAAAAGCGCTATCGCATCGGTTATGCGGCGGCGGAAACGCTGGAGGGGCTTGCGGACGCGACGCGTTGTCCCCTCGTCCAATTGCGGGGCGAACATTCCGAATACGCCGCCGCACCGCAAGTATTCTTTTTCGCGCCGCAACAATTATGGTATTTGATATTTCAGACCCGCGACGCCAACTACCAGCCCGTTTTCTCGACTACGGAAACAATCGCCGTTCCCGAGTCATGGAGCAAGCCGGAACCGCTGGTGAAAAAAGAAGGCGCCGCCAAGTGGATTGATTTCTGGACGCTCTGCGATAATGATCGCGCCTACCTTTACTATACGCGCGACCACCGCGACGTATGCGTCATGGACACCGCGCTGGAAGCCTTTCCGAAAGGATTCTCCAATCCCCGCGTCGTCTTCACGCCGGTTCATGAGGCGGTTCATGTGTATAAAGTCAGGGGCGGGTCGCAATATCACATGGTCTGCGAATATCAAGACGCAAAAGACATGCGCCACTTCGGCCTTGCCGTCGCGTCACACCCCCTCGGCCCGTGGACGCTTGCGAAAGAACGCTATGCCGCCGCTGAGGGGCTGCTTTTTTCGGACGCAACACCGCGCTGGACAGCGGAGGTCTCCCACGGCGAGGCGATTCGTTCCGGATACGATCAGCGCCTTGAGTACGACCCGGCCCATACCCGGCTGATTATCCAAGGATTACCCTCGGGAGCGCATGCCGGGCCCTATGAACTGTTGCCATGGTCGTTGGGTCTCATCACACTCCGGAACGGACGGCAATGTATTGAATCCAACCGATCAACCCCGCGCGGACGCAGCTTCCCCCCGCGCCTGCCCGAGAATAACGTTTGCCTTACGCCCCGTTCCGGTTGTCAGTCTTGAATCACCAGGTCTTCCGCGGCGGGCAATGGCGGGAAGGTGTTGTGCGGCTCGATCTGATACCAGTACGCCACGGACGCCAAGTCATCCTGCAACGGCAGGTAACGGCCTTCGCTCTGCCAGCCGAGACTCTGTATCGTAACGCGCAGGTCCTGTTCAAAACGTATGGGATCGGTGATGTGCCAGCAGTATTGCCCGAACCGCCGTTGTTCGCCCGAATGTTTCACGTGATGGAAGCCTGTGTAAGGTGAAGAGAAACTTTCGTAAAAGTACATGCCCAGCTTTTTCTTTTCGTTGTAACCATAAGAGCCGCAAAAGTAGTCCTCTTCACCGGTGCCGCAGATGGTGGGGAACGTGGTGTCGCCGTCCATGAAAAACTTTATCTCGCCTTCACCCCACCAGCCGGGACTGTTGGCGCCATGCGCCAGATAGGTGCCCACATAATTGCCGCGTCCCTTGATGCCGTCCACAATGGTGTAATCCTGTTTGTATGGCAGGGGGTTTGCCCTCCGAAACTGCGCATGAAAATACGGCGTGTCTTCAGGAACCGCTTCCAGGGAATAGGTGATTTGGTAATACACGGTGGCTTTCTTCCCCCCCAGATTCTCCATGGTAACACGGCAGCCTTTTCGGAAGGGCATTTGCCAATAGGAGTTGAAACCGCTGCGCGGGTTCACGCAGATTGCCAGTGACGTGATGCGAGGCTCTTTGCCCATGCCCCATCCGGCGGCGAAAAAGTCGCCAACAGGCGCTTCCACGGAGGGTTCGGCTTCGCCGTCCCAGTAAAACCGCAGAATCATGAGGCGATAATCTCCAACCGGCGTCATCCAGATATGGTTAATGACGCCCGACTCGTTGATCTCGCCCAAAGTAAACGTTTCTCCCGGTTCAATGTGAACGTAAGGGTTGACTTTCCAGCCTTGACCCAATTCACGCGCCGCGTGGGCGGCATTGCCTTCTTCCAGCGTCGCCATCCCGCCTTTGCCTTTCTCGCCGGTGAAATTTTCAGGGCTGATGGAACGTGTTTTGGCGTCTTTCAACCGGTACAGTCGGCTCATGTCGGCGCTTTGCGCATAAGCACGCGAAACGGACATGGTCAACAGGCACATCAAAATCACGACGGCAATCAGTTTCATTTTCTTGGCTCCTTTTTAACGTTGGTTCCTTTGTGATCCCTTGAGACTTCCACAGGACATCAAATCCCTTTCAACGTGGACGCCGCCCGCAACCCGGATTTGAATTGTTCCCGTACGTTGTTCGCAGATTCTTAAAGCCGACATCCCGGCTGTGAAAATCTTACCGCATTCAACGGACGCCATGCCACTTTGCGCTGTGACGACCACGGCGACAGTGCTTTTTGTCGGAGGGCGCCTGCCCGTAATTTTTTATTCACCCAAATCATCATCACGCGCTTGAAAGACGACGGAAAACGCAGACGATTGCATTTGCCCCGGTTGCGCAGTCCCAAACGGGTTGCTTGCCAACGCTATAAACCAATATACTGAAGCAGGCATTCATGAGGCCTGCCTGCGCCATGAGCGCTGAAAACATGGCTGGACGGCAATACGGACGGTAGGGAACGGACAATCCGGCGGTATTGCATCTGTTGTCATTATTTCTTCCGCAAAAGAAACATTGCGACACAAAACGAATAAGCTTTTTCAGTTGCCCTGCCAACTGAAAAACTTCGTTGGACTGAACGCGGGGTTGGTATTACGGGCATGTACAGACCTATAGAC
>DSBB01000196.1 GCA_011046175.1 Candidatus Hydrogenedentota bacterium
GTTCCGAATCCATAATCGTGCCGCTGTTGTGCGCCTTGCTTTTCGCCGTATCCCCTGTCCCGGTGGACGTAATTGCGTCGGCGCCCGCCTGGCCCGCGGCGCTTGGCCTTGCATGTGCGGGGGCGTGTATTGTTTTGTTTCTGAACGCCACCCGGGAATCGGAGCGTATTGACTGGCTTCAACTCGTTCTCGCCTGCGGCGCGCTTGTTTTGGCCGCGGCGGCGCACCACAGTTTGCTGCTGTTGCCGGTCGCGCTTTTTATCATTGACCTGCTGCGAAAAACACAGGGGGAGGCGTTGCGTTTGTCGCCTGTCTGGCACGCTCACGCCGCCACGGCAGGCGCGGCGCTTGCGACCGCCGCAACAATACACTATGCCGGCGGCGCGCTGGAGTTTTCCACTTCGCCCGCGCTGTTGTATTTTGCCTCCTTCGATATGGTGTTTATTCTTGCGTGGCTGCTTGCGGCGGCGCCCGTGACGTTGCTGCGGCGCGGCTTGCTCGTGGCGCTGATGCTTGTGTTGCCGCTCGGCGGCGCGACGGCGTTTAGACAGGCGTTGCGTTACGTTGATCCTGTTCCACATCTGGAGCAACAGGCGGCGGTGTCCGCCGATTCCGCTTTGTATAATCAAATCGCGCTGCATTACATTGAAGCGGCGCGGCGTGAATCCGAGCCGGAAACGCAAACCGCACTCCTGAAAGAGGCGCAAGCATTGCTTGAACAGTACATCCCGGCCACATCCCGCGCAACGGCGACGCGCCGGGCGCTGGGCGAGCAATTTCTGGCGACGGGCAACTATGAGGAAGCGGCGCTGCTGCTTGAACCGTTTTTGGTAAGTGATCCTTATGGCGCGGGGCGCAACGCCGCCATTGCGCAGGCCCGTTCGGTTAACGAGCGGGAACGGGCTAAAGATGTCGCGGATTTATACGCTTTCGCCCTTGGCGTCGGCGACTTGCCGCAGGAGGACAGGGCGCGCTACGGCAAAACGCTCATGCTGCTTGGCGACACCGTCGGCGCCGCGACGCTTCTGGCGGCATTGCCTGATTTGGATGAGAAGAGCGAGGCCGCCATGTACCGGAAACAGGCGCTTGCCGCCTATAACGCCGCCGCGACACTCCTGACAACGGCCCGCGAAAAAATGACAGAAGACCCAAAGGACCCGGCGGGCTACATTGCGTCTGCGGAGCGGGAAATGATCACAGGAAACAACATCCGCGCCTTTTATTGGCTTGAACTGGCAATGCGACGCGAACCTGAAAACGAACAGGCATGGGAACTCTTGGGCGTATTATTTGCACGACATCAGCAGGAGGCGCTTTTCATGGAACAATGGGGCGAGTTAAAAGAACAAGGCGACAAAGCGTGGCTGGGACTGGCGCGGCAATCCGCCATGTTTCAGGCATGGGACGCCGCCTTTGCTTATGCGCAACGGTATGTCGCCGCCGATACGCCTTCCGCTGAAGAATTCATGGCGGCCTTTGCCATGGAGGCGCGACGTATAGCGTTGGCGCGGGAATGGTTCGAGCAGGCCACGGAAGCGCGTCCGGAAAGTTACACGCCCTGGCTTGCCCTTGCCGATATCGCCGCCGCCATGCAACAGCCCGCCGAGGCGCGGCGCTATCTTCTCGAGGCCGAGAACCGCCATGCTCCCGCCGACGAAATAACAAAGCGCAAGGACAATTTGGACAGCGAAACCGCAACGCCTGACACGCGCCCTTTCGAGCCCGTGCGCACTTATATTCAGTGAGTGTTTGACGTTCTACCCGCGCAGACGCGGCCTTGTCTGTGGTACAATCGAAATAATGGACATAAACTCGATAATTCAGAATTTAGGAATACATTTGACCGACGAAAACTGGCTCGAGGCCGTGATAAAGTTTTCGGCGGCGTTGATTCTTTCCGGCGCCATCGGCTTGGAACGCGAGCGCAAGGGGCGTGGCGCGGGACTGCGCACCCATGTGCTTGTATGTCTCGGAGCAACATTGCTCATGATTGTCAGCGAATACATTGCGCGCGCCGCGGACGTGTCTGTGGGCGGCTTGGACCGCGCGCGCATCGCCGCGGGCATCATCACCGGCATCGGATTCCTCGGCGCCGGCACCATCATGAAGGCCGGCATGGAAAAGAAGGGGTTGACCACCGCAGCCATGGTCTGGTTCGCCGCCGCGCAGGGAATCGCCGTGGGCGCGGGCTACCTGCTGACAACACTTGTTGCCACGGCCTTTGTCCTTGGCGTGGTGACGGGGTTGTCCGCCATTGAGCAGCTATTGCCGCAGCGCGGCCTTTTTCTGCTTTCCATGCAGCTCCCCGCCACGGAAGCCGATGTCGCCCAAATTTTACGGCGTATCGAGGCGGCGGGCGCCTTCGAGATCGTTACCACGGCCATCAAATCGTCCGAAGAGAACGGGCGATTGCAGTTAACCTTTCAAATCAGAAGCAAATCCACCGCCGATTTCGCCATATTGGCCGAGCTGCTGCGCACGGAATACACGCACGCGCACAAGCTAAGTCTGGAACGCTTGCAGGTCTGAATATGCGCCCGTACGTTATTGCGGGCGCCTTCACAAGAGGGACGCCAAGCCATCTATTCCGGAATCGCCGCAAGTATGTCGCTCACATAGTCGAAGGGCGGAATATTGCGAAAATAGGCGAGTCCGAGGCGGACAACAACCAAATCCCGGGAAGGAATAACCACAATTGCCTGTCCCTCGAATCCCCACGCGAAAAACATGTCGTTGGGTAAAGGCCTCCCGCGATCTTTTGCTTCATTGCGGGCGCCGGCGGATGGAAGCCACCAATGCGCCCCGTACTTCTTCCTCGCCGTGGCAGTTCGTCCGTACTTGACCCATCCTCTGGGCAGGATGCGTTCCCCCTGCCACACGCCACCGTGAAGGTACAAAAGGCCAAAACGGGCATAATCGCGCGCCGTCGCATAGACAAAGGCGCCGCCGACAAGTGTTCCCGAGGGGTCCGCTTCAAGGATGGTATTGTTCATGCCGATTTTTCCAAATAACTCCTTATGAGGAAGCCGGTAATAGGCGTCGTCGCCATACGCCTGCCGCAAAATTAAAGAGAGCATAACCGTATTGCCGCTTGAGTAAACCCACGTGGTGTCAGGTTGGTTCAGCAACGGCATGTCCATCGCGTA
>DSBB01000425.1 GCA_011046175.1 Candidatus Hydrogenedentota bacterium
CTTGAGGCGCGTTTATTTCATTTTTTGGAAACGGGCCTGACGGTATCCGTCCATAAGGAGAGCCAAAAACGATGCGCAAAGTATTTTCTGTGAGGGCCTTTTTCGGTATTGTTCTATTGGTGGCGGCATATTCGCAAATGGCGGAAGCAGTCCCGGCGTGGCCGGGCGTAATTGAGGCGACGCAACCCGACGGGACAAATTTCAGCATGCGTCTGCGCGGCGACGAGTTCTTTTCATGGACGGAAACCGCAGATGGCTACGTAATCGTCCGCGACGAAGGGGACGGCTTTTGGAAGTATGCCATGCCCATGAAAGCGGGAACCGCGTTTTCGCCGTTTCCCGATGCCGTGGTCGGCAGGACGTCGCCCGAAAGGCTTGGGCTGAAACCGGGCGCCCTGTGGGAAGCCGCAGTGATGCGTGACGCAAGGAAGATGCGTGAGGTTGCGACGTATTCTACAGACAAAAGCGGGGGACGTCCGCCGTCGCGTATTCCCGTATCAGGGAAGTCTATTGTTCGGAACGTTGTCATCCTTGCCGCTTTTGACGACCATTGGGACGAAATTAACAACACCGTGTTATCCACAAAAGGGCGTGTGGATGCCGCCGAATATGACGCATTGTTTAATGAGGAAAATCACAGCGCCAACATGGCGGTCGGGTCCGTGCGAGACTACTATCATGAGGTTTCCTACGGAAATCTGATTATTGAATCTTTGATAACATCCTGGGTGCGTTTGCCTCAGGACGAGGCGTATTACGGCGCAAACAACGTATATGGGCAGGACAGTGAACCACGCCAAATGACGGCGGACGCCATAGAGGCCGCCGCGGCGGCCGGTTTTGATTTCTCTCAGGGAGACTCGGACGGCGATGGGTGGGTGGACGGCCTTACGATTATCCATTCCGGACATGGAGAAGAAGAATACGGCAATCCAAGCACGTCAATATGGTCGCATCAATGGGAAATGACGTCTGTGGCGACAAAAGACGGCGTTAAAATGCTGCGGTATCACACCTCGCCCGCTTTACGCGGCAATACGGGAAGCACAGCCATTATTCGCATTGGTGTTATCTGCCACGAGATGGGCCATTTTTTTGGTTTGCCCGATTTGTATGATTACAGCGGCATGACCCTTGGCATCGGTTCCTGGGGCATTATGGCCTTTGGCTCATGGAATGGCGGGGACGGCAAAAGTCCGGCCCATTTCTGCGCATGGTCAAAATATATGCTCGGTTTTTTGCGCCCGGAACAACGTCATTCCGGTGTCGCCGTCGAACTGGCCGGCGCGTCTACTGCGCCCGTGGCGCATTTATATCGGGACGGCATGGGAAATGGAGAATATTTTCTTGTCGAAAACCGCACCAATGACGGATTTGACGATACGGTCGAGATTTCGCCCGGCATGTTGATTTATCACATAGACGACAAAAGCAATAACAACGACTTGGATACATGGCAGCACCCGGCGGTGAAGATTGAGGAAGGGGACGGCAATGATTCGCTGGGCGCAAAGGCGGCATATTTCGAGGCGGGGGACGTGTGGCATGCGGGCAGTGGTTTGGCGGGCGGATTCGGAGACGTCACCGGCAGTGAGACCACAAACGCAATGCGGTATCAGAGTCATTATTACAACCGCGCAGACGATGCCGATTACTACTCGTTTATTACGCTTGACGGGTTTTCCGCTGCAGGAGATGTGATGACTTACAACGCCACGACCCTGAAGACTTCGGTTATAAGCCGTTCCGTCACCCAGCCGGATTATGTCGTTGACTGGCCGCCAAGCGCGAATGCGGAAAAATATGAATTGCAAGAGGGTTTTCCCATTACCTTGGAAGCTTTTAGTGACGGCGCGGAAAGCGAAGAGGCGATGTACGCCAACTGGCATGTCAGCGGTTCTGTCCAACGCAGCGCCGATGGCAGGCGCACGGGAATTTACAGTTATGTGATGCAGCCGTTTGATGGCGCTCGTTATTACTCGACGGTACAGTCCCTGTTATTGCGCGAGCCGTTTATTCTGAAAGGCGACACAGTCTTTTCATTTTATTATTTGTCGCGGCTTGACACTGGAAATGGCTATTTGCGCGCGCAGATTTCCAACGACGCCGGGGAAACATGGCATACATTGGGCGAATACAGCGGCGATACGCTTCTCTGGACGTTGCGCAGTTATGATTACGCGGCTTTGAGCGCGCCGGGCATCAACATTGGAGACAGCTGCATTATCCGGTTCATCGCGAATTTTGAAAACGTATGGGGATGGACATCATTTCCCGCCTATGGATATGCGCTTGACGACATATCAATCAACAACACGGCCATTGCGTCTTACGGCAACTGGACGCCGCTTGACGACGCCATTACCGATACGTATTATCCGCTCGAAGGCAAGGCTGATGGTGATTATGCGTATCGTGTCCGGGCGTATGCCAATGACGCATGGCAGGGATTTGGCGAGGTGGGGACAATAACCGTTGCCGTATCGCAGCGGACGGTCGTCTTTGAGACCGACGGAACACCGGGGGCAAGCCTAGACGGAACACTCAGCCAAACGGTTTATTCCGGAAGCGATTGCACGCCTGTAACCGCCAACCCGCCGGAAGGCTACCGGTTTGAATCCTGGACCCTCGACGGCGCGCTTTTTTCCACGGACAATCCCTTGACGGTTGACAGTGTTCATGCGGATATGATTCTGGTCGCCAATTTTACTTTGAAAAGTTACACGCTCACGTACACGGCTGGCGCAAACGGCGCGCTCTCCGGCGAGACGACGCAAACTGTTTTTCATGGCGCCGACGGCGCGGCTGTTGAGGCGCTCCCCAATGCCGGCTATCATTTTGTCCAGTGGAGCGACGGCAGCGTTGAAAATCCCCGTGTTGACGCTGCCGTGACAGAGAATATCGCGGTGGAAGCCGGTTTTGACCGGACTTATTACACCCTGTCTCTTGAGAAAACGGGAGAGGGCGACATAAAGCTAAATACAAATATAGTGGCGCTGCCCTGGTCAGGCGATGTGGTTGAAGACATGACTATTGTGCTGCGCGCGCTGCCCGCTGATGGATGGCAGTTTACAGGGTGGTCGGGCGATTTGACAGGCACGTTGAATCCGAAAGATTTCGATATGACAAAGGAC
>DSBB01000374.1 GCA_011046175.1 Candidatus Hydrogenedentota bacterium
ATTCCTTTATGTTATATGATTTAAGAGGTTTGTACGCAAAAGGGAATATGCAGCCAAGTGTGTGTGAGAAAGGTGTTTCAAACAGGGTCTGGCCGTGAAGTTATATATCGGCAGCAGAGAAAGGAGAAAGTACAATGAAATGTTGTAAAGTCGAAAAAAATTTTGTTCTTGGTTTATTGATGGTTGTGTTGGCAGCGCTTGCCAATCCCTGTGTCTCAATGGCGCAGGAGGTAGTGCCGGACGTGTCGGGAATGGAAGAAGCAGCGGCTCTCACGGCGCTTGAGGCCGCGGGAGTCACAGTAGGCGCGGTCATCGGCGTTTGTAACAACGCTGTTCCCCAAGGGCATGTAATCAGCCAAACTGAAACCCCAACAGCCAACGGCGTGGAAGTAACCCTTGTGTTATCGGACGGCGAATGCCTGGTTACCGTGCCCAACCTTGTGGGGCTTACGCTGGCGCAAGCGGCAATGACGCTGGAACAGATTGCGCTGAATGTAGGCACTATCGCTTATGTATGCGGCGGAGTTGCGGACACTATTGCCAGTCATGATCCAGTACCAAACAGCCGCGTGGCGCCATGTTCCAGCATTGATGTGGTCATTTTTTCGGGGCCGTGCATGGTTACCGTTCCAGACGTTATCGGGTTTACTGAAACTCAGGCGCGCGATGCCTGTTCTGCCGTTACATTGTCAACGCTTGTAAGCTGGGATTACAGCGACACGGTGCCCTCGGGGCTTGTAATCTCGCAGAATCCGGTGGGCGGCACACAAGTTGAGGAAAACAGTTCTGTGCGAATTGTTATTTCGTTGGGACCTGAGCCGTCGGTTGAAGGTGAAGGCGAACCTGCCGAAGGTGAAGCTGCCGAAGGTGAGGGCGAACCTGCCGAAGGCGAGGGCGAAGCTGCTGAAGGCGAGGGTGAAGCTGCCGAAGGTGAGGGCGAACCTGCCGAAGGCGAGGGCGAAGCTGCCGACGGCGAGGGTGAAGCTGCCGAAGGCGAGGGCGAAGCTGCTGACGGCGAGGGTGAAGCTGCCGAAGGCGAGTCGGCAGAGGGTGAGCCAACACCGCCGGTGGTACGCGTGCCCGTACCCGATATTTCCGAATTGACCCCGGAAGATGCCCAGACCGCATTGGAAGACCTCGGATTTGCAGTACGCATCGTGCGGCGGAATCCCATCGGTTGCGCCCCTGTGGAGCCGGACCAAATCCTTGGGCAGCGCCCGCCTGCGGGCACAATGGCGCCCGCAGGAAGTGAGGTTACCCTTACCGTTTCCAGAGGGCGCAGCGGCGCCGGCCCATTGGGCAATGCTCTTGCGGGCATATTGGGCGCAACAGGTTTATTCCTTGGCTGGTGTTTATTTGGTTGCCCGCCGCCGCCAACAATAATCAACTAATTGGGCTCTGCCGAAAGCAAAGCATAAGCCGCGCACGCGTGCCAGGCGTATGCATGACGAATAGTTTTGCGTCGTTTCCTGCGGACACTATTTGCTTATTTCAGGAACAACTCCACCACGGGCACAACGCAGTTCGGTTGCTGTACGGGAAGTTCGAGGGTCAGCGCGTCGGGGTGCATCCATTCCTGTTTGTTTGCTGCGTCGTCAAAGATGCGCACTTCGGATGCGTCGTTGAGCAGTTGCGCATAGGCGACCTTTCCCGCCAGTCCCGGCAGATGCAGATGCTTGAAGGGCCACGCGAAGATGTGCAAATAGAGCCGGTCGCCGTTCTGCGTGTAGCGGCAGTCGGGCGGTGGCGTAAATTCGCTTTGGGTGCAGCCGTAGATGGCGCGGCTGTGCAGCGCCATCCAGTCCGCATAAACCTTGATCGCCGCCGTGGCGCGGTCATCAAACAAACCCCGCGCGGTCGGCCCCACGTTCATCAGCAGGTTGCCGCCGCAGCTGACCGTGTTCACCAACATGCGGATGAGTTGCTCGGGACTTTTCCATGTGGCTTCATCCCGGTGATAGCCCCATGAGCCGCTGAAGGTCTGGCACGTTTCCCAATGCACCGGCTTGCCGTTCACCGTCACCCATGCGTGCGGCTGGAATTGCTCGGGCGTGTGGATGTCCGCCTTCTCCGGCGGCAGGTCGAGCCGGTTGTCAACAATGATGCCCGGACGCAGCTCGCGCACCAGTTGCAGCAGTTCCTCACTGCCCCAATCCTCGTGACCCTTGCCTTTCAACCCGTTCAGTTCCGCGTTGGGATAGGAGAAATCGAACCAAATGATATCTATGTCGCCGAACTGTGTCAGCAGTTCGCGCACCTGCTCGCGCATATACTCGCGGTATTTCGCCATGTCGCGGGTCTCGTTCCACTTTTTAGCATCCGGATGATTGCGCATGGAGTGCATGGGATCGATCGTGAACTCCGGGTGATGCCAGTCAATGAGGGAATAATAAAAGCCCACGCGCAACCCTTCCGCGCGGAACGCCTCCACCACCGGCTTGAGCAGGTCTTTGCCGCAGGGCGTGTTGGTGGCTTTGTACTCTGTGTGCGCCGAGTCCCACAGACAAAAGCCTTCATGATGCTTGGACGTGATGACCAGGTATTTCATGCCCGCTTCACGCGCCATGCGCGCCCATTCTTCCGGCGCAAACAGGTCGGGATCAAAATGCTGAAAGTATTTGTCATATATATCGTCCGGAATCTCTTCAATGTGTTTTATCCACTCATGCCGCGCGGCGGCGGCGTACAAGCCCCAGTGAATAAACATGCCGAAGCGGTCATGAACAAACCAGTCCATGTTGCCTGCAGTCGCGGCGGGTTGCGGTATCGCAGTCATCGTTGTCTCCCTTTCGTTATCCTGCTGAATGATCAGTGACGTATAAAATACATGCCCATATTAAAGATGCTATAATACGCCATCACGCAATAACCGGCAAAATCTATCCCCGGTATGAGGACGGAAATGTTCGCCATCCCTTCTTTTTTTTCCATAATGAGTGTGGCATAATAACGCCTTGACACCAACATGAAGGGAAATTCGATGAAGAGTATGGTGTTCCTTGTTTTGGCTGTATTTGTCTCATTGCTGATCGCCGGCTGTGCAGGCATTGGCGCCCCGGCGCGGATCGCGCCGGGGCGCCAATGCCTGCACAGCCGGCGATCAGCAATGAGACAAATACAGCCAAAAC
>DSBB01000122.1 GCA_011046175.1 Candidatus Hydrogenedentota bacterium
ATGCGCAGATAGCCTTCAATGGCGTTTATGGGCGCCTTCAGTTCATGGGCGAGCACGGAAATGAACTGAAACCGCACCTTGCGTTTTTCGTCGGCGAGTTCCCGTGCGCGTTTTGACAGGATCAAATGTCGCGTGACCTTTTCAATGGTTCCCTTCAGTTCCGCGGGGGTGAACGGCTTGGGCAGCAAATCGTATGCGCCGCGCTTGGTGGCGCGCACCGCCGTTTCGATGGACGCGTACGCCGTTATGATCACCGTGTGCATATCCAGATTGAGCGGGGCGATTTCTTCGAGCAATTCAATGCCGCTGATCCCCGGAAGTTTGTTGTCCAGCAACAAAATTTCAGGCGGCGACGCCTTGATCTTTTCGAGGGCCTCCTCACCCGTCTCCGCCGCTTCCACGTCGAAACGCACCTCGGAGTCGTGGTCTGGGATGACAATGGTCATCTTCTGCAGGATACGGGACACGCTGACGCGTATTCCCAGTTCATCATCCACAACAAGCGTTTTAATGGTATCCACTGTCGCAAAAACCTTCCGTATGATTACTGCTCTATTTTGTTTCAGCCTGCGGCGCTTTTTCAGGGTCCGTTTCGGGTTCTTCCGTATCGCCGAGTTTGGTTCCTTTGCGCGGCAGCACCACGGTAAAGGTGGTGCCTGTGGGGCCTTGCGCGGGATCGGCGTTGCTTTCCACGGTCATGTTGCCGCGATGCATTTTTACAATACCGTAGGATACGGCAAGCCCCATGCCGGTTCCCCTTCCGATGTCCTTGGTTGTGAAAAACGGTTCAAACACCCGCTTCAGATGCTCCTTGGGAATGCCCGCGCCGGAGTCTTTCACGTACAGGCGCACTTCATGATCATCGCCGCCGTAGCCGACCGTCAAATTGCCGCCATTGGGCATGGCATGCACGGCGTTGGTGATGAGATTTGTCAGCACCTGCGTGAGCTGTTCCCGGTCTATTTTCGCATAGAAGGGGCCGCCCTCGTGCCTGATTTCCACGTTTATGTTCGCGGAAATGGTTGTCAGTTTCAGTGTGTCTTCAATGAACCGGCGCATATCCACAAGAATCAGGGCGGTCTTATGCTGCCGCGCAAAATGGAGCAGTCCGGCCACAATATTCTTGCATCGGTCCGCCTGTTGGGTGAGCATTGTCAGGTCGTCCCGCATTTCCTTGTCCGCGATGGTGTGGTCCTCCAGCAGCAGGTGGGCGTACATCAGTATTACGCCGAGCGGGTTGTTGAGCTCGTGTGCGATGCCCGCCGCCAGCTGGCCCATGCTTGCCAGTTTCTCCGTGTGCATGAGCGCTTCCTGGGTTTGCGCCAGTTTCTCCTTCGATTGCGCCAGGCTTTCCACGGTCTCGCGCAGTTTTTCGATCATAAATGGCAGGCACATCTCGTTTTCAGCAAGCCCCTTGTAAATGGCGATGGCGTGTTCACGGCAGGTTTCATAGCCGCAGGCGCCGCAATTCAGTTCATCTTCAATGGACCGTTTGCCCAACTGCGCGAGGATCGCTTCAAGTTGCGCGTCCGTCGGGTCGGGCAGCCGTTGATCGTCAACCACGTAAGACTGCGACAGGTCGAGGTCGTCAAAACGCTCGACTTCCCGCTGCCATGCGACCAGGTCCATTGCGTCAATGCGGCTGCGCACGTATTTGCTCACGCGATGGCGCCGCCGGAACAGTGGTTCACCATTGGGAATTCCGGGCCCCATAATGCAGCCCTGACAGGCCAGCACCTCGAGCAGGCGGGGTTTGCAGTGTCCCGCGTCGAACTCCTTCACCGCCTCGACAAAACCGAGCCGCCCGTCAGTGCTGATTATATCGTCCCGAGTGAGGTCCTCCTGGAGACGCGCCGATTGAATAAGGCCGCGGCTGATGGGAAACAAGGCGCCGAGGCCGCCGCGGGGCGGGTCGAACTCCGAGGGTGTACTGTCTTTTGGCTCGATATTGTGGGCGTCCGCCATTTGCTGGAGTTCTTCAAAGGTAAGCGCGGCATCCAGGTCGTCGGGAACCGCCTCCGCTGATTCCTCCTTTTTGGCGATGCAAGGGCCGATAAAAACAATTTTGACGTCGCCGCCGTGTTCGCGATGTACCACCCGCGCGGTGGCGGTCATGGGCGATACAATCGGCGCAAGCGAACTCACTAATTCGGGATAATACCGTTGTATATAGGCGACAATGGCCGGGCACGAGGTCGCAATGTAGCGATGGTCGTCTTCCTGTTCCAAAAGGTTGCGATACCGCGCCGCCACCAGGTCGGCGCCAAAGGCCACTTCAAAAACATAATCAAACCCGAGCCGTCGCAATAGCCCAACAACTTGAGTGTAGTCCCAATCCAGAAAAGCGGCGGGAAAACTCGGCGCAAGAATGGCGGCCACGCGCGTGTCGCCCGCCAGCAGCGCCTCCGCCTGAGGGATCGAATCAAAAACTTTTTTGGCGTGTTGTCCGCATACCTGCACACAGTTGCCGCAGCCGATGCATCGTTCCACCATGACATCGGCCTGGCCTCCCACAACGCGGATGGCTTTCGCCGGACATTCGCGAACACAGGTGTAACATAAGCGGCAACGTTCCTTGATAGTTGTAACCAATGGTATTTTCAGCGGTTCGCTCATAGTGTGTATTGTACTTAAGGCATCCCCGATTTACAAACAAGCGGACGTTTTCTTGTTTTTTATGCTCCCTGGAGTTTTTCAATTAGCCTTCCGGTTGCGTGATGTGCAAGCCCCATAATGGTTAGCTGCGGGTTTACGCCGAGCGCATCAGGTATGACGGAACCGTCCATGATGTACAGGTTTGTCAGATCGAAGGTTCTCAGGAAACTGTTGACCACGCCCTTGTTCGGCTGTACGCTCATGGCGCAGGTTCCGGTGGGATGAAAGGCGAGCAACTCGTAATGCCCCGGCTTTACAGGCGTGTTCTCGAATTGCCGCAATTCGGCTTCGGAAGAGACGACCGGCATGGAAGCGACATTGGTGACCAATCGTTTTGCGCCCGCCGCAAAGTACAGTTCGCCAAGCCTTGCCATGCCGAAGCGCAGGGTTTCCGCGTCCTGCTGGGTTAATTGATAAAGAGCGGTGAACGGCGCGCCGAGAAAACCGCGTCGCACCCGGCCAGCGCCG
>DSBB01000253.1 GCA_011046175.1 Candidatus Hydrogenedentota bacterium
GGACACGCCTGGTCAGACTGAAAATTGCTTTAAGTGATGCTCGAAGTGACGGATGTGTAGTTTGTCCCAGTCGTCCACGGTGAGTGGGCCGAAATAGGGGTGGGGGGCGGGAGTGAGTTCGTCGGCCTGCACGAGATGGAGGTATTCCTCGATAATGGCCTGCAGCGTTTCCAAGTCGCCTGTTTCCTGCAGGGTGACGCCTTGATTTCTCAACAGAGCCGGCAAGTGTGTATTTTTTGGGATGGGCGCAATCCCGTTGAGTATCATGAATTTGATTATGGAGCGTGAGAACCAGTTGCTGCAATCGGGCACGCGGTTCGAGCGTCCCATGGCATGGCGCAGCACCCAGACAAAATGTTCGATCAGGTCTTTTCTGCGCATGGCGCCCCAGCGCGGCGTTGCGTCTTCCGGAATACGCGTGATGCGCTCCAGCAGTTGCTCGCCGTAATCAGAATCAAAATGTTGCATCAAAAACAAATTCCGTTTCTTGTGTTCACGGCCGGGACAGCCCGACGCATTTACGCAGATTTGCGATTTCCTCCGCGCTAAGATAACGCCATTCGCCCGGACGAAGCCCTTTCGCCTCAATGCCCGCAAAAGAAATGCGTTGCAGTGTCTCCACCGGATGACCGACAGCGGCGCACATGCGTTTGACTTCCCGCTTGCGGCCTTCGTGGATGGTAAGTTTTATCAGCGATGTTTCAGCGCCCGCATTGATCACTTGTATCCGGGCGGGCGCGGTCATGCCGTCCTCAAGCCGTACGCCCGCTTCCAGTCGGCGCGCCGCCTCGTCCCGAACGCTGCCTTTCACCCACGCAAGATATACTTTGTCCACTTGAAACCGGGGATGAATCAGCCGAAACGCCAGTTCGCCGTCGTTGGTAAACAATAATACGCCTTCCACATCGCGGTCAAGCCTGCCCACCGGGTACGCGCGGGACGCCAGTCCGTTCAGGAAATCAGCGACCGTTTTTCTGCCATGGGTGTCTTTTAAGGTGGTGATTACGTTGGCGGGCTTGTTGAACACCACGTAGATTTTCTCATCGAAGGACACCCGTTGTCCGTCTAACCGCACCTCATCCATGCCCGGACGCACCTGCTGTCCGAGTGTGGCCGGAGCGCCATTCACATATACCCTGCCCGACTGAATCAATCTTTCACACGCGCGCCGCGAATCCACGCCGCATTCCGCAAGAAATTTTTGGAGCCGCACGGCGTTCATTATCGCTCCAGCGTCCGCAACTCTTCCAGCGACGGCAGTTCCTTCAGGCTTTTAAGCCCGAAGCTCACCAGAAACTCGTCAGTGGTGCGGTACAGTTTGGGGCGGCCGGGCAAGTCCGCAATACCCACAACCTTGATGAGACGTCGTTCCTGTAATTGATCAAAGGCGTAGGACACGCTTACGCCGCGAATAGATTCCACCTCCGCGCGGGTTACCGGTTGTTTGTACGCGATGACCGCGAGCGTTTCCAGCAGCGCCTTGCTCAGGCGGTTGCTTTTCTTTATTTGGAACAGGCGACGCACATAAGGGGCAAATTCGGGGCGCGAGACAAGCTGATAGCCGCCGGCTATCTCGCGCAACGAGTAGGGCAGTTCGGCGCGGGCGTTTAATGCCTCGCGCAGCTCTTCCAGCAGCGTGGCGATTATATCCGGGTCGGTGTCCCCCAGCGCTTCGGCCAGCCGGGTTGCGCTTAACGGCCTGTCGCTGACAAACAGCAACGCATACAAGGCGCGTTTGGATTCGTCCCGGCTCAGCGTTTCCACCGCTTCGGACGCCTCAAATTCTTCCTGCAATTCTTCGCTCATGCTTATTATGGTTATCCTTGACATTGCCGTTTGTTTTCGCGCTGGCGTTCCCTCTCAAACAGGAAAAGTATACTATGCCGTCCTTGTTCATGTAAACAAGGACGTAATCGCGCACACCGCAAGCCGCCCCTTTATAAGAAGACGGGACCTGCTCCGTCGGCGGGGGATGACACGAAAACTTCACCCTGTTTCCCGGCTTTCGCCCGATAGCGCTCCAATAGAAAATCACAGAACCCTGTTACAGCATCACGACGCACCAGATTCAGGGTGCAGCCGCCGAACCCCGCGCCGGTCATGCGCGCGCCAAAGCAATCCGCATGGCTGCGGGCGGCATCGGTCAATATGTCAAGTTCGCGGCTGGTCACCTCATAATCCGCACGCAGGCTGATGTCTGACTCATTCATCAGCGCGCCCAGTTTCGTAGCGTCACCCCGACGCATGGCGTCGCATGCCGCAAGGGTGCGGTCGTTTTCGGTGATGACATGCCGCGCCCGGCGGAACGCAACGCCGTCCAGCGTTTCCTGCGCCGCGAGCAGGTCGTTCATGGTGTAATCGCGCAGATACGCGCCCGACGCATTGAAATACTGCCGCAACGACGCGACCGCCCGCCTGCATTCGGCCACGCGCTCGTTGTATTTCGAGGCGGTCAGCCCCCGCGGACACGCCGTGTTCGCAATCACGAACAGCGCGTCAGGAAAATCAACGGGCGTCAATTGATATTCATAACTGCGGCAGTCCAGAAACAACGCATGACCTTTCTTGCCGCAACGGGAAATAAACTGGTCCATGATGCCCGTGCTCAACCCGAGGAACTCGTTCTCCACGCGCTGTCCCAGCCGCGCCGCTTCGGCGTCATCGATCTTGAATCCGCCCGCCTGCTCGAAGAAGACCAGGGCGGCCATTTCAAGCGCCGCCGAGCTGCTCAAACCGCAGCCGACCGGCACATCGCCCATGATGGCCATGTCCGCCCCCCGGACAGGCTTGTCCAAACCGATCAGCTGATCCGCCACGCCCATGATGTAATCGGTCCACGGTTCCGCCGCGTTGCGAACGCGGCTGTCGAGGCTGACCGACGCGGCGCGGTCAAGGTTGCGCGCGAACAGGCGCAGCGTGTTGTCCCGGCGCGGCGCGCCGACAATCACCGTCTCGTGTTCAATGGCCATGGGCAACACGAAACCGTGGTTGTAGTCCGTATGCTCGCCAATAATATTGACGCGCCCGGGCGCGCGCGCGCAAATTTCCGGCGCAACGCCGAAGCGATTCTCGTACACATCGCAAATGGTCTTGATGTCAATGCTCATCGTAATACC
>DSBB01000108.1 GCA_011046175.1 Candidatus Hydrogenedentota bacterium
CGAAGACGTTGTTGGCGACAGCGACTGACAAGGACGCCGTTGCCGATGATACGGCGGCATTGTTGAAACCGGAGGAAGAAAACGTGGCTGCTCCACAAGACGACATAACGCAATTTTCAGGTGATCCCATCCAACAGCTGTTCACAACGCTGGGCAGATTTCACCGGTATTTGAACAAGGCGCAACATGCTCCTGACGGTGACGGCTGGTGCGATGAGTGCATGAGCGAATTGATGACGGGACTGGAAATATCTATTGCCTGCAACTGGACGCCGGTCAAGGACGCCTTAATTGACGCGGCGCGCATATTGCACAGCTACGAAAAGGCGGGTAAAGCCGGGTTGTGCGTCCCTTTCCTTCACGACAGTTACGAATTGTTGTCGCTGATGGTGGGCGACCTGATTGTGGACAAGGTGCGTGAAGGCGTCAAACAAAAATGGCGGGAACATTATATGCGCGCCGTTGAAGAAATAGAAGCGCAAGGAATAACGCTTGTTGAAGATGAAGAGCGAGAAGTTGCAGAAAACGTCGCGCCGGCGGCGCACGCTTCGTCTTCCGCATCCGCAAAACCTCCTTCTTCAGAACCCGCGACAAACGACAAGCACCCGTCGCCGGGAGTTCCTCCTCTTGATGAAACCACGCAGGCGAAGGATGATGAGCAGCATACAAAACCGGAGGACATGCCCGCGCAAGGCGCTGACGCGGGGGAACAATCGCATGAAGACACGCCAGAAATAATGTCGCAAAAACTGGCCGCCGACTTGGACAATATGGATTTTGATTTGTCGTCATTATCCACCGACTTTGCGGTGGAGGAAGCGGGCAACAACACGGAAGACCCGGGTGATATCATACCTTTCCCGGCCAATCAGAAGGAAGAGGAAACGCCCCCGCACGAGGCGCCGGAATCGGATAGTCTTGAACAGCATGATTTGGCGAAGCTTGATGGCGCCGTTCCAGATCAAGCAGAAGAGGCAATAGCCCGGGAAACAATCCGTGAAGAAGACGAACATCAACCGGAGGATGATATTTTCGCCGCCGCGAACATGACCGAATCAGACGCAACGCATCCCCGACAGGAAGAAGAGCGGAGGCCTCGAGAAAACGCCGGGGACAGGAAATCCGAAAGCGACGATACGCCACCGGAGAATCCGCCGGCCGAATCCCCCGTATCCGCGGCAAAAACCGATCCCGCCAGAGACGCCGTAACTGAAGAGGAAGAGACTGCCACCCACACCCCGCCCGAGGATGACACGCCATCAGAGACGAAAACGACGCAAACTCCCGCAGAAAGCGCCGCTCCGGACGCGCCATCCCCGAAGGAGCCGCCGGACTCTCCCGCCGCGCTCCTCCAGCGTGTGCAACAGGCCATCACCTCCGGGGATGCGCGCAACATCAAGGCTGTTGCGCTGGAACTTGCGGCGTCCATGGCGCGCATGGAATACGAACAGACGCGGCAGGAATTGGCCGTGGCAGAACAGAAACTGCTGGAAAACGGGCGCATTATCGAGCAATGTGAAGCGAAAGTGGCGCAAAAAGAAAATGATCTGTTGCAGGCGGAGGAACTGCTGGCCGCACGCGATGGCGAACGCGGCGCGTGCCGCGAGCGTATAGGCGCGATTGACGAGGAAATCAGCGCAATGGCAGCGGAACTGGCTGACATAGACGCGCAAATTGCCGCACTGCAACAAAAGCGCAAGGAACAATTAAACCGCATCGAAAACAAGCAGGCGGAACAAGAAGAGGCCATTGACGCGGAAAGTCGCGCACAAACCGAAATGGAAGCGTTGAACCAGGAAACGGAAACCATTCGGGAGCAGCTCGAGGAGGCGCGCGACGAAGCGCACAACCAACACGCGGGAAGACGCGCTATCGAACTCGATATTATTCGGGCACAAGAAGAAATGGAATCACGCCGTTTGTCGCTAGCGGCGATTGAACGCACGTTAAACCCAAACAACGATGCGCCGCCCGTTTTTGAAGAAAGCGATTCATTGCTCTGATGGCCGCACGCCATTCCGTGGAATGTGACGGCGCATCATGAATTGTAAAGGAGGTTTGTGGCGTGGCCAAGAAAGGTGAATTAATCGCCGCGGTTGACTTTGGCAGTCGCGCTGTGCGTGTGATTATTACGCGCCGCACGCCTGACGGTCAGACGCGCATCCTGGGATATGGAGTCGAGCCCACGCGGGGATGCATACGGTTTGGCGCGGTGCAGGATTTGAACGCCGCCATACAGGCGTTCCGGGCGGCCTTGACTGCCGCGCGAAAAATGGCGGGTGTGAATATTTACGCTTTGTATTGCGGCATTCATGGCGCAAAAATCCGATCCGGCGTCTCCGAGGGCAAAGCGCAGATTGAAAACAAGATTATCAAGCCCGAACACCTTGAAACTGCCCGAGAAAATGCGGCCACTGCGGCCAGCGACATAGATGTGCGTTTGCTTTCATCCATCATGTCCGAAGAATGGACGGTGGACGGCGTGCGCGTGGCCAATCCCGTCGGCATGCGCGGAGCGGTGCTCAAGGGACGGATGCATTTCGCGCACCTGCCCATTTTCGTGGAAAATAATCTGCGCGCATGCATCGAAGCGCAGGGGCTTGTCATTGAAGACTTCGTTTTCATGCCGCTGGCGGCGGCGTCCGGCTGCCTCACATGCGAAGATATGCAACTCGGCGCCGCGGTTATTGATCTCGGCGCCACCAGCGCCGGCATTGCCGTGTACGCAAACAACGGCATTATCGCCGCCACCGCGCATAACTGGGGAAGCGGCTTTATCATCAACGACGTGGCCGCCGGACTGAAAGTTTCGTTTGAAGAAGCGACGGAACTCGTGCTCGAATACGGCCTCAGCGAATACCGCATTCAAATGCTGAACCGGAACAGCAGCCGCACGGACGCCGACCGGAAGCCCGCCGCCGCATCCCAGAACGCGCCGATAAAACTCACGCGTACCGTTACCGGCGCCCCCTCCACGGCGCCCCGTTCGGAACTGGACGCCATCGTCTTCGAGCGCAGCGCGGAGATTGCGGACAAGGTCTGCCGGTTCCTTAAAGAGCATCAACTGCTTGACCGACTGGCGCGCGGGATCGTGCTGACCGGCGGCGGCGCGGCCA
>DSBB01000052.1 GCA_011046175.1 Candidatus Hydrogenedentota bacterium
GGGTGCGTTTTATTTGCGCGGCCACGTCCCCCTCGAACTGTGTTTCGCCGTCCGGGCTGACGCTGGCTGTGCCGGAGATGTACAGGCGGCGCATGCCGGGCGCGCGTATTTCCGTGGCCCGGCTGAAACTGCTGCCATAATCCAGGGCGGCGCACTGCAACGGCGAGGGCACCATGTCCACGGACACGTCCCGGCTTCGCGGCATGACGGCGAGCGCATCCGCAACAAGGGCTGCGCCCGCGGGATTGCCGCCCTCGATGCCGGTGCTTGCCGGAACAATATCCCGATACACCTTTTGTTGATGAAAGAACGCGTCGCGCGCGGCATTAAACGCGCCGTACCAATCCAGCAGGTCATGATTAAAAAACCATGTGCGCATCACTTGTCCGAAATGCATATCGCACATACGCAACACCGTGTCCATTCGCTGGAACACCTGAGCGGCCTGTTCGCCATGAGTGGCGCCGGTATCCGGAGGAATAATGCCTCCCAGACGGCAATATCGCATATTCTGCGCATCAAAATAAACGCCCAGCACTTTCCCCTCAAAGATCAGCGGCAACGCCTGAATCCCTGTAATGCCCCATGCCTGAATGCCGGCGATGCGTGTCGCCGTTCCGGAACGCTCCTTGATCCACGTAACCGGGAACATTGGGTCGCCAAAAGATTCGCGCAAGAGTTCGCCGCAATTGGCGCCGGAATCCAGTCCGCCGAATACATTGAGCGCCAGCATTTGCGCGCCCCGTTCACGGGCGGCCCCGGCCAGACGATTGAGCGCGCTTGACGGCGTATCATTTTTCAGAGGCTGCGCGCTGAAAAAGAACTCGGTATAATCCGGCGTTTTGAACGTGGTAATGTGTATGTTTTGAGAAATAGCGCTGTTAATTACATTCACGCATGTTTCCTTGTAACCGTGGGGGCATTATCTTTTGGACACCCAACCACGTTGTTTTGTTTCACCCGAGTTCAGGTTTGTCCGGATTTGCGCATGAATGGGCGCGCCGTAGAGATCACAACGACCGCAGATACGCGACCAAATCATCCAGTTCCCCTTCGGTAAGCATTGACGTCTGGCCGTGTTTATCATCCGGATTGTGCCGCGTGAACAGCTCGTGCAACGTCGCGGCGCGACCGTCATGCAGATATGGCGCGGTGCGCCATGTTTCCACCAGGGAGGGGGTATCGAACGGTTTGCCCGCATCCATACCCGTCCCCATGCCGAAATTGTAAGACTTCAGATTGGTGTACAGCGGCGCGGGATGGCACTCGGCACAGCCCGCTTTTGTGAAAATCTTCTCGCCGCGCTGCGCCGCCTCGCTCGGTTGGCCCTTTACAAGTTCCGGACCGGGCACGGGCACAAGCGTTTTGAGATATTCGTCAATGGCGACGGCGTCTTCTTCCGGACGCACGGCAAACTGGATGTATCTGATGCCGGAACGAACCGCCACCTCGGCGGAATCGCGTACGCCAAGGCTCATGGCGGGCGGGGTCTGATGCGCCAACAACATGCTCTTCGTGTTTTTGGGATTTCCTATGCCATCATTCAGCAAATCCCAGTTCAGCGCGTCCGTTCTTCCGTCCGGATGACAACTGGCGCAGCTCTGCCATTGTTGAAAACAAAGGGTCGCATCGTTGAAAAACCGTTCTCCGGCGCGGGACATGCTGTCCGGGGCATCCGCGCGGAGCGGCCATTGCTGCGGTCGCGGAATTTCCGCGGTTACATCAACCACGCCCAGCGAATCCGTGAAGTATTCGGCGGCGTAAGCGGTGGCGCCGATTACGGCCAAACCGCGCGGCCCGTTTCCGTTGAGTTTAATCCGCCGCCGCAAATTTACCAGGAATGAAAGGTCGTTGGGAACGTCGGACGGCTTGCGCGACACGGCAGAAACATTCTCGCCGGCTGCCAGACGCGCCAGTTTGTCATGTAATGCCTTTCGGTCTATCACGCTGATTTCGTGTGTGCCCGCATGAGCGACGCAAATGTATTGACCATCGGCGGCGCAGACGACGCCCCATGGATTCGCTGCTCCCCGCGAAACATCATCCAGCAACACCGTATTGACAAGTTCGCCCGTGCGGGCGTCTATAATGGAGAGCGCGTTGGTGTTCATCCAACCGCGCTCCAGTTGGGTGGTGGGCAGTTGATAACGGCTCAGGAGATGCGCCACATAAGCGTGCGCTCCGTCATGCGAAACGCATATCCCGCGCAGACTGCTGCTGCCGTTGGGCAGAGCGACGGCGTCGGAAACGGTTTTTGACGCCACGTCAATCACCGACACCTGCGCGGCGATATAATCGCCGTCCGCCGCGCCGACGGGCAGATGGTTCGCCGCAAACAATCGCGCGCCGTCCGGCGTTACCGCCAGGGCAATGGGTTCGCGAGGAAGATTGATACAGGCGATTTCAGAGCGGGACGCAACATCTATCATCGAAACAGTGTTGTCGAAACGGTTGGCGACGAAAAGGAGGGTTGCGTCCGGGCTGAGCACGGGGGCAAGAGGCGAATGGCCCACGGCGATTTCATGCTGGAGCGCGCCGTCGGGAACAGTCAACATATAAATCCGGCCTTCCGGCGCGTCGCCCGCAACAAACAGAGTTCCGCCCGACGGATGCACGGCAACGCCCGAAGGCGGCGCCGGCACGTCATACACGGCGGCAACAGCCTGCGTGGCCACATCCACCGCAAGCACCTGATTGGCGGTATAGGCGCACACATACAGCGTCGTTCCATCCGGCGACGGCGCCAGCGCAACAGGAGAACAATAGTCTTCAGCCGGCGCGCCCAAAATGGCAACCAGCGGCATTCCCGCAACAAAAATGATGTGCCTGCACGTCAGGCATTTGAGTTTCATTTTTCGCTCCTTGACCAAAGGGAGAACCATAAGGCCGGCGTGTTTACCGTGACGCCACTTCCATCTTCTCTATACATACTACACGAAAACCGACATTAAAAACACGTTGCCACGAACGATAGGCGAGGCGGTATGACGCGCCCGCCCGGTGGGGGCGGTCGTACCACGAGCCGCCGCGCGCCACACGGAGCGTTTCCGGCTCGGGCGCATTGCGTCCGTCATCGTGACGATACGGATAGGGAAGGTACGCGCTTCGCGTCCA
>DSBB01000433.1 GCA_011046175.1 Candidatus Hydrogenedentota bacterium
CCGACAACATGAGAAACACGCAAACCATCAAGCCCAGGGCGGCGGCGCGATAGGCGAGTGTGTAAAAAAGGGCGGGGAACGCAAACCGCCACACCATCCGGTTTTCTTTTGGGGCGGGAGGCCGAAGCGGGGTTTCTGTTTCTCCAGAGGCGTGCTCCGGGAAACGGCGTCCGGCGCTCAGCGGCGCAACAGCGATTACAAAGAGCGCCACAGGAAGACAAATCAGCATGTCCTGCCGAAATCCATAGCCAACGCCCAGCGCCAAACCGAGGGCCGCCCCGTATCGCAAAAAAACTTCAGGTGATGCGCGTTTTTTAAGCAGGTTGCCTGACAAGGCCAAAAAACACAAAATGAAGGGCGCCTTGCTGAAATCGCGTGCCATGGGCGCTATCGCCATGAAAGGAGGCAACAAAAGCACCACAACGACGCCAAAAGCCGAAATCACACGCCCCATGCCAAGGCGAAAAAGAAAATACAGCGCCACGGCGGAAAGTCCGTACAGGAAGCCGCACAAAAACCGCAGCGATTCGTGACTAATCCCAAACAGCCGCCAGCACCATCCCACACTGTACATCAACAACCAATGGGTCAGGGGAAAGGTATTGTCCGGGTTGGCGAGAAGATGCATGCCGGCAATCTCTTTCGGCAAAAAGTCGGCGCGGAAAAACGCCGTCTCACCGGCAAGAAAAGCGTCAAGGGCGGGCAAATCAAGCGTATCGGAATACACCATGCCGCGCCCCGAAGCGAATAACACCGCCGGTTTGAACTCGCGAAGCAGCGCGCCCAGCGGATTACCCTGCGCTTCAAGCGCCAAAAGATAACAATGGGAACCAATCATTACGCCCACAACAAACAGAACGGACGCAAAAACCGCCCCTCGCATACGCCGCTGGGCAAACCCCTTTATTCTGCTGTATGAATCGTGCTGAATCATCTTTTGGTGAATCACAATGTCATGAACGCAATTGCATGCCGTCGGTTCCTCGATACAACACAATGGCCAACCGGGCATTTTCTCTGTGCGGATCATACCACAAGCAAATAACAAAACCCGCGACATGTGTTGTTGGATTCGATTGCTTTATTGGAGTATACTTGAATAAACGGCCAATAAAACACCCTTGCGCCGGGGATGAAGCGCTTTCAGATACGCGCCGGACACGGAGTGATACGCCGTAAAATGACAACCACCGGAACCTGCGGTGTTCCGGATACGGGAGATGGAATCATGAAAAAGGGTTGCCTCATTGTTCTTGTGGCGCTTGTCGTTCTGTTATGCGCGGCGGCCATTTCCGGTTTGGTGGCGTACCGCATCGCCAATCAACGGTTTGGACTCAGTCTTGCGCCGGAGATATCACACGACGAATACGCCACATCTGAAACGCGCATTAGGTTGATTATCAAGCCTGAACTTCTCGCGCCCTACCTGATTGATTATATTCCGGATGATGTGGACTTGCCCACCGGCGGCTTTGAGGTGCAGGAAGTGCTCCATCACATCCTCCCCCGCGAAGTGGCGCTACTGGGACGCGCCGACGTGGTCGGACGCCGGATGCGGTTGACCCTGTTCATTAACGAAAAACGAGGCGGTCCGCTTATCGAACAAATCGTAAGCGACGCGAATCCGTTCGAGAAGATAAAGCAAATCTCATGGACAAGCGACCGTCTTGAATTGCGCGGGCGCGGCGCCCTCGTTGCCGAAGGGTATCTCCCGATTCCCGGCGAGGTGGAAGCGGAACTTTTCGAAATCTGGCCGACACGCTCGCAACAAGCGCCCGCCGCGGTGCAGGGCAACAACCAGGCGGAACTGGTCGTTGACAACTCGAACGGCGATATTCTCGCCCTTGCCGCAGCCGTCGCCGTGGCAGCAGGGGAATCATGGGACAGCGTCCGCAAGGAGCAAATGGCGGACATGGCCGTCAGCATTATCGAAAGCATCCATGTGGCGAGGCTCGCCGCAAATATGACCGATAAGAACACCGTGGATTTTGATTTGAAAATCACCGCTGATCCGAAAAGCGGCCCTGGGCTCCAGTTCCTGTTGGCGGGTCTTGCCATGCCGTGGCTTACTGACAAGTTGAGGGACGACTACGATCTCACGCTCAAGGGCGATGTAAAATGGGACGAAGCGCAAAGCGCGGTTGTGGGTAGATATACACTCAGCGGTCTTGAGCCCCTGATCAGGTCAATCGCGGCAAGCGCCTCGGCCTCGTTAAACTTACGGTCTGCCCAAGCGATGTCGTACCAAGAATTGTAATGCAGGAACGGACGGTACGGGTGGGCGCGCTCGCGTTCGACATAATAGAGAAAGCCCCGGCGAAGCTGTTCGGGCGGCGTAACTCCCATCACGGACGACAGGGTCAGCTTACGGCCCGCGGCCAGCGCCGCACCACGGCGCAGACTGCACGAGACGCGATTATCGGCGACTGCGCTCTCCGACATGGGATGTTCAAGCGCGAAAAACAGATTGGTCGCCGTCACCGGGGCGCCCTGCGTGACGCCGGCCACTTTCGCCGCCTGCGCATCCAGATGAATCAGCGTGAGCGTGTCAAGATGCAGTTCCCGGCTGGTAGGCAACAGCGTGACGCGCTGGACGACATAATTCGATTCATCCCGAAGTCCCGCTTCCCACACCACCGAAAAGGTCTCGTCAGGGGACTGTAATGTGGCGCTGACCCGGACGCCGCCGTATCGTTCCGCGAGTCTCCGGGCATTGTCGCGCCCGGCGATACGCTCGCTCACCGGAGCGTTCGACAACGTGAAATCCGATGCGTTCAGCGTATGGCCGTCCGTCAGACGAATGAGAAATAACTCGCCATTCTCAGCGACGTTTTCCGGGGTGCCTCGCCTGTCGCTGAACGAAACAAGCCGGAGCCGGTTATCCGCAATGCTCCATTCCGCGGAAAGCGCGTTGCTCTTGAGGTTAATGGCGTCCTCCGACAACGCTATCACGGCTTCGCCGGGCGACGCGCCGGGATAGCACAACGCTTGGGTTTCAGCGGCAGCAAACACGTCTGACAATACGCAGAGACTCATCATCAATATGATACGCATGATTCTTGCCTCATTCTGAGTTCGGCGCGCCATAGCAATATCTTCACAACAC
>DSBB01000511.1 GCA_011046175.1 Candidatus Hydrogenedentota bacterium
GTCAAATACAATGCCTGGTTTCGCTGCGAGGGTGCGCCCGATGCCACGCCGGAAATCCGCATTGAGGCATTCATTGATGACGAATGGACCGCACTTCACCCCGCACCCGGCCTGGCATCGCCGCCTTCGGCCGATTGGTTCCCGCTGGGGCAGACGGTTATTATGCCGCGCAATGCCCGACAGGCCCGCCTTGCCATTTCAGTGCGTAATGTAACGCCATCGAAAGCAATTTGGCATGTTGACGATGCTTTTTGCGAGGTGATTTCTTTCCATCAGTATGTAAGCGAAAATACTGACGCGCCCCGACTCAAGGATATCCTGCTTCTGGGTACGGATACCTTGCGCCAGTCGCCGCTGGGCTGCTATGGCGCCGCCAATTCACACACGCCCAATATGGACCTGATAGCACGGGAGGGCATGCTGTTTCGACATGTGCTGGCGACGTCCATGTGGACCCGCCCCTCGTTCGCGTCCATTTTCACCTCCCTGTATCCGTCCCAGCATACCGCCGAACTCCACAACTCGGTGCTGCCGGAAAGCGTTACGACATTGACGGAACTGCTCAAGGAAAAAGGCTATTTCACCGTGGGCTTTGCCATGACGCGCTTCGACGGCTTCCTGGGTCCGGGCGCGGGATTCGCACAGGGTTTTGATGTGCTGTTTCATGTCGATACCCCGGAGATCGTTAATCGGCTGGTGATGGAATATCTGGACGCCAACGGTCCGGCATTGTCCGCCATCAAAGGCGGCGGGCTGTTCCTGTTCTGGCATATATGGGATCCCCATGCCCCGTACCACAACCACTATCCCGAAATGATCATCAACCGCGGCTTCCTGCGCACAGACCCTTCCATTGATATCAGTCGGGTGTTGCCCGGGAGCGTGTTGTGGGAAAAACTGTATCCGCAACGTCCCGGCATCGCCAACGCGCTTGATATTGAATATGCCAAACAACTGTACTATTCGGAAGCCTGGCACATAGACCGCCTGATTGGCGATGTCTTGACGCGCCTGCGTTTTCATGGGCTTTATGAAAATCTGAACATTGTCCTGTGCTCGGACCACGGGGAATCATTCAACGAGCCGAGGGGGGTCTGGAATCATGGCAACCCCTACAATACCTGCGCGGAAGTTCCGCTCATCATGCGCCTGCCCGGTTTGACCGCCCCGGGCAGCCGCAATGAAAGCGATCTGATCACCAATCTGGACATCATGCCGACCTTGCTGACCGTTGCGGGAATTGAGATTCCACCAGGATTGGAGGGACGGTGCCTGGTTTCAACGGGTCTTCCTACAGAAAAGCGCTGGGGTATTGCTGAAGACCGAAAATGCGGGTCGCTGATTATACGCGACCGACGCTACAAGTTGATTGCCATTCCCGCCTCGCTCCCCGTGAGCGAAAAGGAAGACCCTTATCAATTATGGCGTGCCATGCAACCCGGTATCGCCGACCACGCCTTAACTGATGCGCAGTTGGAGACAGACCGCAAATGGGTATTGGCATCGCCCGATTCGCCGACCCGTTTTGAATTGTATGATCTGAAAGCCGATCCCGGCGAGAACCACAACATCGCCGCCGAGCATCCGGAGAAACTTCGCGCGTTGCTGATCCCCCTGCTGGCGCACTGTGTGCGCACCGGCATTGCTTCGCCGGATGAACTCCGGCAGGCCCGCAAACTCGAACTGTCCGAGGACGAAATGCAGTTACTGGAGGCAGTGGCGCGGCTGCGTCAGGAACAAGACATCCATCGCCCCGAATTCCTAGAGATGGACCCGAACACCATTGAAGAATTGAAGGCGTTGGGATATTTCTAGGTTCGTCTGGGCTGGATCGGCAATATGATTGTTCACATTTTCTTCGATAACGAAAACATGAATTAGGTTTTCCCAAATGACCGACCCCAAAATATCATCAGAGGGCCGACCCAAGCCGAACACGAATCATGTGACGCAAACCAGCGATACCTTGAAAAAGAACATGGCGCTTCTCGCGTGCAGCATCGCATTCTGTCTTCTGCTGCTCTTCTTGATAGACATGGCATTCGGGCGTCTGCATGAACGACAAGTCGCGCGCAATGTGCCCCGGGCATTGCATATCTCTGGATATGTGCCGGATGAAATGCTCGGTTACCGCCTGGCGCCGAATCAGCATATTCAAGACAACAAAATAGTCGGCGACACGGTTGTTTTTTCAGCGCGATATTCCATTGACGAACGTGGCAGACGCGTCGTGCCTGCAAATAAAGAAAAAACTTCCTCTGATAACTTTCTGGTCTTTTTTGGCTGTTCTGTTGCGTTCGGTATCGGTGTCGATGACAGGGAAACTCTTCCGAACCAATTGGGAACCCTGTGTTCCAAATGCTGTGTGTACCATTACGGGACACCCGGTTATGGGACCCAGCACATGCTGGCTTTGCTGCAATCAGGCCAGGTGAAAGAAGGCGTATCTGAACGGCGCGGCACGGCTATTTATGTCATGATTCCCTCTCACGTCATCCGTGTCGCCGGCACTATGCGGGTTGCGACGCAATGGGGGAGAGATTTTCCGTCGTACCGATTTGATTCCCAGGGTGGCGTGGTGCATGAGGGTTCTTTCGCCATGGCACACCCCCATCGCATGTTTGTCATGGACTGTCTGCGAAAAAGTGGCATTGTTCGATATTTTGATATTGATTTTCCCCCCGTGCGCCAGTCCCATTTACATCTGACCGCCGAAATAATATTAGCATCCAAGCGTCTGTTCGAGGAACAATTTGAATCGCAGGGATTCTACGTCCTGCTCTATCCGACTTTTCTGGAACTGGGGATTGATTTGCAGCCGCTGATTCAGACTATTCAGACACACGGCGTCTCTGTTCTTGACTACAGGATGATCCCAATGGATCGGAACAAGCACATCCTTCATCCCATACACGACGAACATCCGAGCGCGGCCCTGCATGCCATTGTGGCCGAAAAACTGGCGCGGGATATCGTTTTGGAATGACGCGATGCGGGCTTCGTTTCACGTGTTTCACATGACGGAATATCTGGTTTGCACAGAAACCTGAGCGCAGTCCAAAACTCAGGGTGACGCGAGGCATATCCCATAAACAAGATTAAAC
>DSBB01000354.1 GCA_011046175.1 Candidatus Hydrogenedentota bacterium
TTGAATGCGGCCACCATTACGCCCGCGCCATGTCGTCCTGGGGGCTGATACTGGCGCTCTCCGGTTTTCAATGCGATTTGCGCGCGGGCATGCTCGGTTTCGCGCCGCGCGTACACGAACAGGATTTTCAATGCTTCTGGTCGGTGGACGGCGCCTGGGGCAGCTACAGCCAGAAAACCCATCGCGCCGCGCTGCGCGTGATTGAGGGCTCGTTGAAGCTCAAGCGCCTGGCGCTTTCGTTCTATGCCGGAGCGACAAACGGGACCCTGGTTTGGGGCGCGAAAAAGGCGCGCGTCACAATCACGCCCGGCGGCGAGATACTATTACCCCGACCGATCACCGTGCGCGCCAACCAGATACTGGCCATCACATTTGACGTCTGATGCCGGCGTGTGGGCGATTCATGTGATTCAACTGGTCGTTTTTTATAGCGGGTGCAGCCGATAATCTACTTTCCGACGATAGAAGATCAATCGATCTCGGCAATATAACAGTCCGCGCACAGGGGGATGCGACTGAGGTCGCCGCGCAGGAAATCGCGGCGTATCGTCGTGGCCCGTTCCGAGTTCCATACCTCGGCAATGGAGCTTTCGGCCACATTGCCAAGCACCATGGTCTTGTAATAGTCGGTACAGCACAATATCATGTCGCCGTTGAACAGAATATAGGCGTTCTTCAACAATCGTACACAATCCTTGTAGATGCGCTTGTCTCCAACGTTCAGTGTGTCGAAAGCGTCGGTATTGCCGCCGCGATTCTCGAGCCGCGTGTATTTGGATTCAACGCCCCGCGAACGCCAATAGGCCACCGCCTTATCCACGTCAACCAGCTTGGTCTTGATCATGGTCACCACGATCTTCAGTTCCGGCGCGTACTGGTCCCGCAGTTCTATCAAGCGTTCGATATTCGCCTTGGTTCGTTCAAATTTCAACGAACCGCGCATGCTGTCTTCATACGGCTCTTTTTCAATGCCCTGCATGGAAATGTACAGTGCGCGCAGCGGATTGTCCTTCACCAGGTCCAGGAGCGTCTCGTCCGTGAGCAGGCTGCCGTTGGTGGTAAGCACAATGCTGGCCCGAGGCACGTGTCGCTTAATGAATCGCGCCCGTTCCAGAATGGATTTGTCCAGAAAGGGTTCATTCATGAGATAAGGACTGATGCGTCGCGTAACGTTATACCGGGCGATTTCCGCGACAATCTTTTCGAGAAGGCCCTCGTCCATCTTGCCTTTGGGCACTTTTTCCGACGCGTCTGGATAAGGACAAAACACACACGCGCCGTTACATCCCGTGCGTGTTTGAATCTGCACCATTCTGGGGAAACGTGGTACACGGCGACAAATGATTCGCTTTGACAGATCCATGTACCAACGCTGGTCAACCCCTGGCATATAAAAACTTTTTCGCCAACGTTTCACAACAGACATAGTATTCCTTTCACCATCAATTCATTCCAGGCAACTGTCCGGCAGCGCCTTATGTTGCCGGTCGCACGACAGTAAATGCCCTGTTGGAGTTCACACTTTAGTTTGCGACGTACGCACAAGGACAACAAACTACCCTTTGAACGCCAACAAGCGCAAACGCCTGAATAACCACAACCGGCGCCCGACCGTTACGATTCCAAAACATAAATATGCGGCAACTGCCGGTACCTGCCGTTATAATCCATGCCGTACCCCACAACAAAATGATCATCAATCGTGAAGCCGATATATACCGGTTCCACGGTCTCGATACGTCTTGCCGGTTTATCGAGCAAAGTACACAGGGATATGGACGCTGCTTGACGCGCACGGAAGTGGTTGAGAATGGCAACCGCCGTGCGGCCGCTGTCCACAATATCCTCGAGCACCAGTATGTGCCGACCGGCAATCGCATCATTGCCCGCATCAAAAAGAGTCAACTCGGGCGCTGGCGCGGTTCCCGTATAACTCCTGACGCGGATGGATTCCAGCAGTATATCCGCGCGCATCTGTCTTGTGATATCGGCGGCGAAAAACATGGCGCCGTTCAAAACAACGACCACCGTCAACGCCCGGCCCTGATAATCCCCGTCAAGTTGCGCGGCAAGTTCTTTTACGCGGCTTTGTATGGCGGTCGCGTCAATCAGGGGGCGATTACTGATGTTCATCATCCAGCCGAATCTCCAGAATTCGTTTCGAACGCTCCGTGAGCATTGCGCCGATGCCGCGCCGATATCCAGCCAGCCACAGGATTTCATCACCCACGACCACAAGGGGAATTCTATCACGAAGATACCGCGGAACGCCGTGTTCGCTCATAATGTCTTGTATTTTTTTGTGCCCGGTCATGCCCAGCGGTCGCATCCTGTCGCCCGGGCGCCTTGTGCGTATCAGCACAGGGTTCATAATACCGTCCAAGTCGAAGTATTGGCAATTATTGTCACAACGCTCAACGACTGTTTTCAAGGAGCACTCCTCGGGGGCAAGCACTTGCGTGTTGAACCGACACCCGGTAAAGCGCGTCTCGCCGGGAATTGTCATGGGGACAGTGATATGCGCGGATAATCCCGGATTGTATCCCGGCGGGGTCACATGGAGATGTGTTTTATCCACGTATGCCATCGCGCCGCCGCCAAAGTCCAATTGTTTTCCAGCTGCGGCGTTGCGCATGAACGCCATCATGCGCAGGATGCCGTCATAGCCAACGCTGACCTGGAGTCTCGACGCCAATACTTTAATCATATGGCGCCGCAACGCTTCTGCAGACGCATTGAAGCATTCCCGTTCAATCAACAGGACCTCCGGCGCTTTTTGCGAAGAACAAAGGCAGCTGTCGAGTTGGCGCGCGGCAAGGGCATCCAAATATTCCGCATCGGAGCGCAGAATCTCCGCGCCGCGCGCGATACTGCGCCGTACATGGGCGCCATAGTGTTCGATCTGGGGAAGCAATTCACTTCTAACCCGGTTGCGCATGAAGCGGGCATCCATGTTGGTATGGTCTTCCCGCCAGGCGATGTGGTTATCATGCGCCCAGGCGCTAATCGCGTCACGAGAACACGCCAGCATGGGACGCGCGATCCGAACTCCTTGACGTATGGCAATGGGCGCGATGCCCGACATGCTGAAA
>DSBB01000134.1 GCA_011046175.1 Candidatus Hydrogenedentota bacterium
CCTGAAGACGGTAATCGAGCTTGCGCCCGTCGTCTCGTTCGGCCAGCCCCAGGGTGTATGCATACAGTCGTTCTTTCAAATAATACTGCCATCGGAAATCGCCTTGGAAACGGCGCGTATTCAGCGCGTCATCGGCGGAACCATAGGCGGCGGCGAAATTAAGCGTGAGCGTGTTCCTGTTTCCAGCGCGTTTTATTTCCGCCGACAGCTTCGCGTCCGTGGTGTCTGTGTTCCCGCTACGCAACGCCAATCCTGCGTCCACTGCGCCGCTCCATTTGGAAGGCGGCGGCGGATTTAACAATCTGTCCAGCGACTCCATATCGGCGGCAAGAGCCGTAATCTTCGCAGGCGCGGCGGGATGCAGCATCTCGCCGACCCGGATGCCCGCGCCGTCTTCCGCCGCCGTCAAACATCCTTCAACCACCAGATTGCCCGGCAATGCCACCGCCCGAGGCTCGTCCGTCTCGATGGCGCTGACAGCCTCCAGTTGAATGGCAATCTCGCCCGCGTAAGTGGTGTCAATGCGCGCAATGCCGCCGCTTATTGAAATTATGACGCCGGAAATGCAATCGCCGTTGTGCATCTTGACGGTGTCCGCCGCCACAACGGCCGCCGTCAAAATAATAAACAACAATCCCACTGCTGGTTTTCGCTTCATTACAGGGTCTCCATTGTTGTGAACAAACGAGGTTGAAATAAGAACATGCAAGTCCCACGGGCATTTTACACGCGCCACGGAGCCTAATGCCAAGATAAAAAGCCTCTGAAAGCGGTAATCTTTTCCGTTTGGCTGAGTTGTTGCCTGCAAGGCGGCTTGTGTTATTATCCGATGGGTTCCCAGAGTAGTCAACCAATGAGAGGTGTCTTATGAAACGGATAGCATTCTACGGTTTTGCGGCGTTGCTGTTGCTTGTTGCTTGTCTCGGCGCCGTCGTAACGTACAACACGCTCACCTATTCGTCCATGCAAATCGAAGCGTCGGCCCGTCGCATGCCGCAAGTGAATCTTGATCGGGCTGTTGCGGCGCTTCAAGAAGCGGTACGAAAAAAAACGATCAGTTACGAAGAAGCGGGCGACTGGGATTTCGAGCCGTTCATCAGATTGCATGAGATGCTTGAAATGCGTTTCCCGCTGGTGCATGAACATCTTGACAAGGAGATGGTCTCCGGGTATAGTTTGCTTTACACATGGCGGGGCGTTTCTGCTGACGAGAAGGCCGTCCTTCTGCTTGCCCATCAGGATGTCGTAAACGCGCCCGACGCGGCAATCTGGGAACATCCGCCTTTTAGCGGAACGGTGGCTGATGGGTTTATCTGGGGGCGGGGCACACTGGACGACAAGGGCAGCATGATAGGTATATTTGCGGCGGTCGAGGAACTTCTGGAAGCTGGATTCCAGCCGAAGCGCACCGTTTATTTGTGCTTTGGCCATGATGAAGAGGTGGGCGGTTGGAACGGCGCCTCTAAAATGGCCGACTTATTACGCGATCGGGGCGTGACGGCGCTGATGTCACTTGACGAGGGCATGGCGGTGATGGAGGGCGCTGTTGTGAATATGACAAAAGATATTGCCTTCATCAGTCTCACCGAAAAAGGGTATCTTTCCTTGGAACTGACAGCGCATGGCAATCCCGGCCACGCGTCCACACCGCCCCGAGAAACAACGCTTGGGATTTTGTCGCGCGCCGTGACCCGACTTGAAGACAATCCGATGCCCGCGAGCCTGCCGGAACCGGTGCGCCTCATGTTCCGGTATCTCGGGCCCGAGATGAACTTCCCGATGAACGTTGTGTTTGCGAATCTGTGGCTCACGCAACCGCTGGTGCTGCGCCAATTGGCAAGTGAACGCGCCACGGACGCCGCAATCCGCACCACCACCGCCGTTACCATCATGGAAGGCGGCATAAAGGACAATGTGCTGCCCGCCACCGCGCGGGCGGTGGTTAATTTTCGTCCGAAACCGGGGGAAACCGTCGCGCAGGTGACGGAACGGGTGGAGAAAATTATTGATGATGACCGCATTGAGGTCAAACCGTTGCGGCGCCCGAGCGAATCGCCGCCCATGGCGCGGGTAGATGTCCCGGCTTTTGCGACGCTTCATGAGACAATCGGCCAGGTATTCCCGGACGCCATCGTAGCCCCCGCCATGATGCTGGGCGGCAGTGATACGCATCACTACGCGGGTGTTGCGGAAGACCGGTACGGATTTACGCCAATGCGCTTCCGCATGGACGACTTGGAGCGCATCCATGGCCCCAACGAGCGGATTGGCGTGGAAGCGTTCGGGCGCATGATAGGGTTTTATATGATGTTCATTGAAAACGCCGCGGGGTGACGCGCGGCGCGCCCGTTAATCTTTCAAACTGAGCATCAACCGAACTTCTCCACGGCTGAGGTTCATTTTTTCCGCAATCTCCAAAACGCTCATTCCGGATGCGTGGCATTCCTCGATTTGCTGCCGCAGCGACAGCGTTTTGTTGTCGTCTTCACAATGGGATGCGCCGGATGCGACGTTTGTCGTTTCGCTTCTCGCTTCCGCCGGAAAAGCGGCGCTGTTTTCCTCCGAACGCTTCATTTCCAATAAGGTGCGGAACGCGTCACGCGCCTTTTCGGCGTTCGCCGGCGTCTCCGGAACGGCATCCTTTTCAGCGTCTTTTGGCGGCCTTTTTGTTTTCGAACTGTTTGGGACGCTTTCCGCGTTGATGAGATCGGTCAGTTCCGAAAGTTGTCCTTTAATGTCCTTTATTTTCGCGGCGGCCATATCCAACTCTTGCGTCAGCAAACGCTGGCGTTCGTACAAGTCCTCGTTCCGACCAAGGCTTTGCTCTAATATGCCCTTGACCACCTGCATTTTCTTGTCCAGGTCCTCGTTGAACTGTTGCGCCAAGCGCCGTTGCTCTTCCAGCATATCGCGCATGGTTTCATAAAGAGGCTTGATGTTCTTCAGATAGTTGCGCGCCTTTTGCAGCCTGCCGCGTTCATTGCGTTCCCGTCGCCAATAAAGCAGGCAGAGTGTGATAAAGCAGAGAATGGAAATGAAAGCCATGCCATAGAAAACATAACTTATCGCAAGTTGCAGCGTCATAAGG
>DSBB01000547.1 GCA_011046175.1 Candidatus Hydrogenedentota bacterium
AAAATAGCGCCCGTCACCGTGATCGCAGGCAAAGACAGGGACAATGAAACGGTGTGACAGGCGGGACTGAAAAAGCAATGGCGTCGGAATAACAGCGCCGTGGCGTGTGTTCCATAAGTCAGAGCCGTGAAGCTGCACAGACAATTTGTTGGCAACAAGAATGTGGAGGTTATCAGATGAGTTTTAAGCAACCCGAGCTCCCCTATGCCTTGGACGGGCTTGCGCCGTTTCTGTCGGAAGAACAGATGTCATTCCACTATGGCAAACACCAGGCGGCGTATTTTAACAATCTGAATGGTCTTGTGGACGGCAAGCCGGAAGCGGAACTGCCGTTGAAGGAACTTATCGTGAAAGCGGAAGGGCCGGTGTTTAACAATGCGGCTCAGGCGTGGAACCACAGTTTCTTCTGGAAATGCCTCTCGCCGTTGGGAGGCGGCGCGCCCTCGGGAGAACTGCTCTCTCTCATTGAGCGCGATTTCGGCTCGTTTGATCAATTCAAGGAACAGTTTTCCACGGCGGCGGCGAAACTGTTCGGCAGCGGCTGGACGTGGTTGGCCGCGGACGGCCAAGGCAAACTGGCCATCATGCCGCTGAGCAACGCGGACACGCCGCTGAAACACGGCGCCGAACCGCTGCTGACGCTCGATGTGTGGGAGCACGCCTATTATATTGACTATCGCAATCTGCGGCCGAAGTTTATCGAAGGATTCTGGGATGTGGTGAACTGGGAGTTCGTCGCGGGCAACCTGACTTCGCCTTTCCAAGAGTAACCGAGCAGTGTGACATGAATATATCGGACGCCTCGCCGGTCGGATACGGCGGGGCGTTTTCTTGGTACCGGAATAGCGGCCGCGGCCGCAATGTTTTCCCGATACATAAGCGGACAGGCGGCAACAGGCTTCGTGGCCGCGGAGGCGCAACGATATTCTATGACAAAGAAAAAGAACACGCCCAAGCCCGTCAAGGTATGCGCGGGACCCAATTGCAAAAATCGGAAAAGCAAAAAGATAGCCGCGCTTATCGAGGAGGCTGTCCAAGCGGCGGGCGCGGGCGACAGACTGCGCGTTAAAAAATGCGCGTGCGCGGGAAAATGCAAGCACGGCCCCGTGGTTCTTTTTGCGGCGCGAGGATTGGTGTTTGAAGGGGTCAAGCCCAAAAAGACGCCGGAAGTGCTGCAAAAAATTATTGCCGCGCTGCAGGATTGAAACGGCGGTGTTTGCCGCAAGCGGCCCCGCCCGCGCAAAACGCGGCCGCGGCGCATGACGCCCCGCAAAACATTCTCCTTGCGCCGCCGCGCCGGGTCAGGTACAATGGTTCTGTTGAATTGCTTGTTGAAGCCGATACGACCGTGACGAAAAGAAGAGGTTCTTATGGTACAGGCAGAAATATTGGGCATCACCCAGGTGCAGGGCGCCGGCTTTCCGACTGTGTTGTTGCGCCATGAGGAGCGCGTTCTGTTGATCAGCATCGGCCTGCCCGAAGCAAGCGCGATACAACTGGCGCTGCTGGAAGAAAAACCGCCCCGGCCAATGACGCACGATTTGATATGCAACATCCTGGCGGGTTTGCGCGGCAACGTGCTGTCTGTCAATATTTACAAATTGGAGGAACAAACCTTCTTCGCATATTTGAGCATCGAGCAGACCAATGAACAGGGCGAAGTGGAGCAATTGCTCCGCGTAGACGCCCGGCCAAGTGACGGCATCGCCATTGCGTTGCGGGTCGGCTGCCCCATTTATGTCGAGGAGGCCGTGTTGGACGAAGCGGGACATGACGCCGCAATGTTGCGCCCGCTGTTTGAAGAAGCGTCGGAAGAAGGCGACGACGAATACGAAGACGGCGATATGGATGATGAAGACGAGAACTAACCGGGAAAGGTTGAATACGGGTTGTGTCCACATAACAGCAAAAAAGGAGTTGCGCCATGGGAACCATCGGTTTGGGCATCAATCTTGAGTTTGTGCGGCATGAGGACAAATCCTTCGAGTGGGGCGTCGAAAAAGCGGCGGCGCTGGGCTACGAATACGTCGAGCCAATGGTGCATTGGGGCCGCGAACTGTTGAGCGAAGCGGGGTACTTTCACAGCGTGTCCATGCTGGACGACCCCTACCGCATTAAACGCGCCTGCGAGCGGGCGGGCGTCAAACTGTCCGGACTGTCAGCCCATTCGCCCTTGTGCAAGCCGGAAATCAGCACCGAATACCTGAAACAGGCGGTGCGCTTTGCCGCCGAATGCGGCGCGCCCGTGATAAACACCGACGAAGGGCCGAAACCCGCATGGACCACCGAGGAAGAGGACCATGTGCTGATGCGGTACGTGCTGCGCGAAGCGGCGGCAGCAGCGGAAGCGCGCGGCATCCTCATCGGGTTGGAGCCGCACCAGCAGTACAGCAAAACACCCGACGGACTGGACCGCATTCAGAAACTGGTGGACTCGCCCGTCATCGGCATCAACTTCGACACGGGCAACAGTTACCTCGGCGGCGAAGACCCGCTGGCATGGCTGGACCGTGTGCTTGACCGGCTGGTGCATCTCCACGCGAAGGACATCTCCGTAACACAGTCGGAGGCGGAGCGCGGCAAAGTCACCGGCACAGCGGTGGGCTGCGCCTGCGGCGACGGCGTCATTGACTGGGCCGGCGTTATCGAACGATGCAGGCGCTGCCCGCGCGACATCGTGTTATCCGTCGAATGCGGCACCGTCGCGCAGGCGGAACGCAGCATCGCGCATCTGCGCGCGCTGTGCAAATAACCGCAAAAAACGCAACAGATAGCTTGGGCGCTAATGACTAAACGGGAACACCCCTTTATTTTCACGGTGCCCGCTATGAAATTCCCGTGAAGAGTTCGGATTGGGCGGCCTTCTTGTCGAGGGTCAAGGTTATTTCCCAGCCCTGTTGCCTGGCGGCCAGCCCGATGAGAATATCGGCGAGGTCAAGATTGCTGTTACGACCCACAGCTACCAATTCACGGACCGGGCAAGAGGGATCGAAGGCGAGCACCGGCATGGCCGTCAATTGGTCCACGGCATCCAAAATGTCAATCCGCGTGAATTCCGTAGTCTGTCCCTGAATTTT
>DSBB01000469.1 GCA_011046175.1 Candidatus Hydrogenedentota bacterium
GACCTATGATCCCGGGTATGGCAATACGGGCGCCTGTAAAAGCGCAATCACCTATATTGATGGCGAAAAAGGCATCCTGCGTTATCGTGGGTATCCCATCGAAGAACTTGCCGGCAAGGTGCGTTTTTCGGCGGCGGCCTACCTGCTGCTCTTTGGACGTCTGCCCACGGAAGAGGAGTTTCTCGAATGGCGAAAGCAGCTGACGTTAAACAGCTTCATTCACACCAGCCATCTGAATTTTTTCTTCAATTACAGTACCCTCGCTCATCCGATGAATATCCTGGGCTCCATGGTGTCGTCCATGTCTTCCTTTTATCCCTATGACGCCGAGGATGAGGAACATGTGAATCTCAATATACAGCGACTCATCGGGCAGGTAAAAACCATTGCCGCTTTTTCCTATCGTATGTCTGTCGGGCTGCCTTTCATCTATCCGCGCTCCGACCACAGTTACGCCGCCAATTTTCTGCGCATGATGTTCGCCACGCCGGCGGAAGAATATGTGGTGCCCCGGGTCATGGAAAATGCGTTGGACATGTTGCTTATTTTACACATGGACCATGAACAGAATTGCAGCACCTCCACCGTGCGCATGGTTGCCAGTTCAATGTCAAATATATACGCGAGCGTTTCATCGGGCATTAACGCGCTGTGGGGCAAACTTCATGGTGGTGCGAATGAGGCCGTGCTCAACATGCTTCAGCAGATAGCGGACGACAACTGTGATTGCATGAAGTATATCGAGATGGCCAAACGGAAAGACGACCCGTTTAAGCTCATGGGCTTCGGCCATCGCGTGTACCGCAATTTCGATCCCCGAGCAAAAATCCTTAAAAAAGCCGTGGACGATGTATTGACAGAGATGGGAATTCACGACCCATTGCTCGATGTGGCCAAGGCGCTTGAGGAAGTCGCACTGAGCGACGACTTCTTCATTGAGCGAAAACTATATCCTAATATTGACTTTTACAGCGGCATCCTGTACCGCGCCCTGGGCATACCCAAGGAGATGTTCACCGTGCTCTTTGCCATCGGCCGCATGCCGGGTTGGATCGCCCATTTCCTCGAAATGCGCGCCGATCCCGATTTGCGGATTCAGCGGCCGAGACAAATCTATATGGGCGAACAACTGCGGCATTATGAATCGAACGAAGCGTTGTAGATTGCTTCGATGATTTATTTTACGGCGGTGTCCGTGCTGCCTGAAATATCCTCGATAAAACCAAATCGCATCATCTGGCCGCTTACCGGGTCAGGCTTTTGCGCCATTACCACGCGTCCCGTGAAAACGGACCCGTCCTTGCGCCGGAAATCATTTTCATAGGTTCGGCAGATATCTCCGGACTGTTGCTGTTCCTCCAGCAACAGCCGGACAGGTTTACTGGGATAGGCGTAGACGGCCTCCTCGATGTAATGGTGTTCCTCAATCACCTTGAGCAACTCCTGCTGGGCGGCGTATCCGAAAAGCGCTGCAAGATGGGGGTTGATATACTGAACGCGGCCGTCCGAGGTTATTTCAAACATGCCAATGGGCATATTGTCCAGTATGGTTTGCAGTTGCTGTTGGGTGGCGCGTTGCGCCTCTTCCGCTTCTTTTCGGGCGCTTACATCCACGCTGACGCCGCGATATCCGGCGAGATTGCCCTTGCTGTCAAAAAAGGCGCACGCTCTTACTTCCAGCCAGTACGTCGTGCCGTCCTCGAGTTTGAAGCGGTGTTCTATCTGCGGAATGGGTTTTCCCGTCTGCGACGCTTCCATAAGCGCCATTTGTATGCGTGCCGCATCTTCCGATGGTAGAAACGCAAAGGGGGTTGTGCCCAGCAGTTCCTTTATCGGTCGTTTCAGCATCTCGCCAAGTTTGGCGGAGGCAAACGTCAGGCGCAGCAAGGCGTCTGTCTCCCAGATATATTCGCCCGCAGCCTCGGCTATATGGCGAAAGCGTTCCTCGCTGGCCCGCAATTTCTCTTCCGCGAATTTTTGCTGTGTTATCTCCTCGAAAAAAGCGATATACATGCCTGATGAAACGGTTGTAATATGCATTCGTGTCCAGGACAACTGCCCGTGCCTGCCTTGCAGACGTACCTCACTCACCAGGGGATTGTCACTGGAAAAATGCTTTGAACAGAGTATGTCCGCGTCACTTGGCAACAGCAGATGCGCCATATGCATGCTTGACAAAACGTTTACATCGAAGCCAGTCATTCTCGCCGCCGCTGGATTCGCTTCCCTAATATATCCGTCATCGCTGAATACAAGCATTCCCGTGGGCGCCGCAGCCATGTACGCTCGATATTGCTCTCGTAAGACGCTTTCATCTGGGGTGGACACCATTGCATTTCCTTCCACGGATAAAACAAAATAGTAGAATAAAAAAACAACATTGTTGGCCTTGGCCAGAAAGTCCGAGCAGATATGAATGTTGACAATAGTAACACAATAAATCTCAGTTGTCAATAGATAACTTCAGCAGCCAGGAACCGAGTTAATCTTAAAATAACAGGTATGCGGCTCTTATGTTGAGTGTGTATTGGCGCTGTGGTCATTTTGCTTTTATTTTCATGGGACAACTGATTGCCGAAATACCTTGACTATGCGGATATGCGCCTGGACGGCGGGGTTTGTGCGTGTACAAGCACAATTAGCCAAGCTGCTTATAGAAGAGATTGCGTATCGCAAATTAACGGTCAACAGCCTTGGTGATCTTTGACATCAGTGCGATATGGGCGAGGCTTCCCGCAGGGCGTCGTTATCCTCCAAGTGCCGTTCTCCTAAAAAGGCTGTCGCCCATGCGCCCAAGGGCGCGGTGAGCACAATGCTGAGTACGGCCACGGCCAGTATGATTTCCCCTGGTTTTGTCGGCAGTCCCGCATGTGACAGGGCCAGCAGTGGCGTGGCGCCGATGGCCGCCTGCACCGTGGCCTTGGGCAGGTAGGCGGCGGTGACAAAAGCGCGCGTGCCGCTGTTCATGCCGCTGCCGACAAGACAGACATTGACCCCGATTGCGCGCGCGACCAATCCGAGGGCAACGACGGCCGCCCCCGCCAGGCCTGTTTCGATCATCATGGACATGTCTATC
>DSBB01000460.1 GCA_011046175.1 Candidatus Hydrogenedentota bacterium
ATCTTCAACTGATCAAGGTACTGCCCGATAATCAGCACGTTGTCCGCGTGGTGCTGTTCGACCAACGATTCGCAAATGGTTATCTTGACTGGATTCGTGGAGGCGATTCTGTATTTCTTTCTCTTCGGAGCGACAGCATACTCGAAGCGCTTGTCCGCGGGAAGGGCCGTTCTGATTTCCGTGCATACGGCCTGGGCTATCCATCCTTGTTTTTCAAGCACCTTCCACGGAACGTCGTATTTCTTCGGGCCGATGAGGCTGAACACATCCTCCTCGCGTCCGTCTTCGCGTATGAGCGTGGCGGTCAGGCCGAGCCGCCGTCTCGCCTGTATGCCCGCGGTGGCGCGGAATACGGGCGCGGGCAGCAAATGCACTTCGTCATAAATGATCAACCCCCATTGCCCTTGATTGAATATGTCGAAGTGAATGAACTCGCTGTCTTTAGTCTTTCGATAGGTCAGCACCTGATACGTGGCGATAGTAACCGGTTTAATCACTTTTTCGTCGCCGCTGTATTCGCCTATGTCCTCCTCGCGCAGCGTTGTCTTGTCAAGCAGCTCGTTTTTCCATTGCCGCAGCGCGACGGTATTAGTGGCCAAAATCAGAGTGTGTGTCTTTACGGCGGCAATTGTTCCAATGGCGACGACGGTTTTTCCCGCGCCGCAGGGCAGCACGACCACGCCGCTGCCCCCGCGATTCGATCCGTTCATGTAAAAAGCGTCCACAGATTCGCGCTGGTATTTTCGCAGTCCGAACACGCTCCCGCCCAGGGTCTTGTTGCGCAGTTCCAAATCGAGGGGCGCGCCGTCTGCGTAACCGGCCAAGTCTTCCACTGGAAAGCCCAGTTTAATCAGGGCGCATTTTACGTTGCCTCTGTCCTCCGGCTTTACCAGAATTCGGTTCCCCTCGGCAACGCCGCAGGTGTGGTCTCGAAGCAGCCGATGACTAATCAGTTCCGCGATGAGCATCGGCTCGTCTGATTGAAGCGCCAGCCCGCCGTCATCGGTGCGGTACAGTTTCAATCTTCCGTATCGCGCCACCTGATCATGGATGTCGGCAATGATATTTTGAGGCACTTCATAGCGGCTGAATCGTTCGAGACCGGCCAGTATCTCGCCGGCTGTCATGCCTGCGGCGGCGGCGTTCCAGAGTGAGATGGAGGTGATGCGGTAGGTGTGGATGTGTTCCGGCGATTTGATAAGTTCGGCGAACGCCGCCAGACAATCGCGGGCATCCTCGAAATTCGGCCCGTCGGTTTCCAGCAGAATGGTTCTGTCAGACTGCACGATGGCAGGTTTGTTGTCACGATCCGTCATGAATAAGACACGTATTCCCGTGTGTCGCCGTTATTCAACTTCCCCGGTTCCGGGGTCGTATTGCCATTGTTTTCCCGGCCAGGGATGGGCCGGGATTTCTTCAAGCAAGCCCGCATCAGTCAACGTTTCGAGAGAATCCGGCCATACGCCGTACCGTTCCTGATAAAACTTGACGTTGGTGATCAATACATTTTTGGCGCGGATAATCATATCATCAAGCAACGAGGTATTATAAGCGCTGCCATCTTCGCCGATAAAGAAATGACCGCCCAGCGGGTCTTCGGGCACGGCGGCGATAAGCCCCGCGTCAATCAGTTCTTCAAAAGAGGATGCGCGCCGTCCGGTTCTTTGCGCAAACATATCGAGTCGTTCATTCAAGATGCGGCATACTGATCGCAACTCAATTTCGATGAGTTTGCGTTCCGCCAGTTCCCGTATGAACTTGTCTTCGCTTTCCAGCATTTCATACCACAGATCCTTCTCAAACTCGGTAAGATCAAATTCATCCTGCAGTTTTGCGGCCAAGTTTACCACGCCGCCCGGGGCGCGGCCGGTGGCGGCGCTCATACTTAAGTACTGCGTTGCAAAATAGCGGGAATCCGATTCTTCCCGTTTGTTCAGCAAAAAGACCATTGCGGCTTCATACGGCAATTGCCAGGCGTAGGGGTTCACTTTAATACCGGCCTGCGCCAACCGCAGGCTCGCCTCGGGATCGGCGCGCAACGCTGCGAGAAACATGGCGCCGTAGCGATATACTTCCGTGAAATACGGGTCAAGGCGCGTTGCCGTAAACAGCATGTGCTCCAGCCATGTGAAATGACGTTGTCCCCGATTCTCCAGCGCGGTATATTGGATGCAATGCAACCACAAAAGGTCCGCGATGACGGTATTAAGTCCCGCGGTGAAATAGGCCAGCAGTTTTTCATTTGGGAGATACAAAATCTCATCCATACCTTCCGTTGTGCGCGTACTGTCAACGGCAACAAGCGCTCCAATCGTGGCCGCGTAACAAAACATGACCACCAGCAATGCGGCGACTATTTTTCTGCCGCGCGCGCTCATACGTCGCGCCCCTCAAACGCGAGGCAGGCAAGAATCAGCAGCATAGCCGTCCATGCAAGGCCATAGACCAGGGCAAAGGGCACATACGCCGGCGCAACCGGCACATTATTGGCGGCTTCCGACTGTAAGTTGAAGGTATTGAGATTGGGAATCACATAATAGGCCGCCTCCAAGATGTATTTGGACACGGTATCATCAAACTGCGGCGGCAAATCCTTGAACACCTCCGTGGCGTGTCCCGCGACATAAACGCAAAAAACGATGATTGCCCCCATAATCGGCGAGACAAGCGCGGACAAGAGCAGCGCAAAGCCCGTGATCAACGCCAGTTTAGCGTAAATCAATAAAATTGCCTGGAACCATGTCACCGTCACAGAACCGCCCATAAGCATCAAATAAACGGTGGATACGCCCGTCATTATCACCAACGATACCGCAAGAATCGCCAGAAGTCCCAAGTACTTTCCCAGCACGAATTCATAACGGTGCAGGGGCTGCGCAAGGATAGTGTACAGCGTCTTCTTGTCTATTTCCTTGTAGACAAGATTCGCTCCCACGAATATGGCAATCAAGACGCCAAACACCGACATTGCGGCCAGGCATATATCCTTTACGATTTTGACATCCTGACCTATGCTAATCCAGCCCAGTATCTTCGATCCGAAGATGGTGGTTGCTGCAAAAAACAACAACAC
>DSBB01000135.1 GCA_011046175.1 Candidatus Hydrogenedentota bacterium
GGTTGCGGCAGTCGCCGGCATTGGCGCATAATCTATTCCAGACAGCCGCTAAATGTTCCCTTTTTTTTAATAATATGACTGCGAACAAAACATGAACTCGTGTTACCGTCATGGCAGGCGGCGCGAAGCGATATACAAACCCCGGATTGCTTCGGCGTGCTGACGCCCTCCTCGTGATGACGATGCCTGTGAACTTCTTGTTCGCATTCATAGAAGACGACCGACAAGGTATCAAGGAGAAATCGTTATGATGACAGTGTTTATTCTGGCTGTTGGTGTGATCGCCTCGACCTCGGACGCTTATAACGCGCCGTTGTTAGGCGACGGAATTGACGGCAATCCCGCCACGGAAATGATGAACCGTTATTTTCTCGAACAAGCGGCGGCCTTTCATGCGGCGCGGGCGGAACGCTATGAAACGCTGAAAACGCCGGAAAACATCGCCGCTTATCAGAAAATGATGACCGCTTTTTTCCTCAAACGTCTGGGGGGCTTTCCCGACCGCACGCCGTTGAACGCCCGAACGGTTGACTCCGGCGAACGCGAACATTTCCGCTTCGAGAAGGTACTCTTCGAGAGCCGACCGGGACACTATGTAACGGGACTGCTCTACCTGCCAAAAACTCCCGGCCCGTGGCCGGGCGTTATCGTCCCCTGCGGCCACAGCGCAAACGGCAAGGCCAACGACGGCTACCAACGCGCATCCATGCTGCTCGCGACCAACGGCATTGCGGCGTTTTGCTACGACCCCATCGGCCAAGGGGAACGCTACGCCTATTTGAAGGCGGATGGAACCCCGGAATTCGGCGCCACGCTGGAACATACCCTGTTGGGCGTGGGCGCCATTCTCACAGGCACGAACACCGCCGCCTACCGCATCTGGGACGGTATGCGCGCCATTGACTACTTGCAGGGGCGGGACGACATTATTGCCGACCGCATCGGCTGCACGGGCAATTCAGGGGGCGGCACGCTGACCAGCTATCTCATGGCGTTGGATGAGCGTATTGTTTGCGCCGCGCCTTCCTGCTATCTGACCTCCTTTGACCGGTTGCTCAACACCATCGGCGCGCAGGATGCCGAGCAGAACATTTTCGGGCAGGTCGCCTTTGGCATGGACCACGCCGACTACATCCATCAGCGCGCGCCGAAACCCACACTAATGTGCGCCGCAACACAGGATTTTTTCGATATTACCGGCACTTGGAACACTTTCCGAGAAGCGAAACGGTTGTTTGCCCGGCTGGGCTTTGCCGAGCGCGTGGACATTATCGAACATGACGACAAGCACGGTTTTGCCCAGCCGCTCCGCGAAGGAGCGGCGCGTTGGATGAGCCGATGGCTGCTCGAGCAGGACCGTGTTATTACCGAACCGAACTTTGACGTGTTTTCCGATGAAGAGGCGTTATGCACTCCCGATGGCCAGGTTATGTTGTTGGAGAACGCAGTGTCCGTTCTTGATTTGAATGCCATGCGCGCCCAATCGCTGCGCGGGAAACGCGCGGCTTTCCGACGTGGCGCCGATGACGACGCTTTCCGCGATAAAGTCAGGGAACTCATCGCGTTTGACATGGCCCGGGACGCAAAACCGGAAGTGACAACAGTCGGCGGCGCCACCGGCGATGGCAGACATGTCAAGTATTTGGTGATTATTCCGGAGTCTGGCATTGCGCTGCCGGCGGCGCTCATCACCCCCGACGCGTTTACAGGCGATTTTGTGCTGGCGCTCCATGAAGCGGGAAAAGATGCGGTGGTTGGCGACGACGGCATGGCGGAGGCATTGCTGGAAGCCGGACACGCCGTGCTTGCGATTGACCTGCGCGGGACGGGCGAGACTCAGGGCGCGCAGAATCCCAAGGGATGGCGCGACTACATCGGATCGAATTGGCAGGATTTCTTCTTCGCCTATCTGCTTGGCAAAAGCTTTGTGGGTATGCGCGCGCAAGACATTGCCGCCGCCGCTTCATACCTGCATGACCAAGCCGCGGCATGCGGAAAATCACTGCGGCTTATCGCCGTCGGCGGCGCAACCGTTCCCGCGCTTCACGCCGCAGCGTTACGGCCCGAATTGTTTTCCCATGTTTCCCTGCGCGACGGTATTCCCGGATGGGATGAAGTGGCGCGCACGCCCCGGGCAAAACAACAGTTGATCAACGTTGTTCATGACGCGTTGTCTTGGTATGACCTGCCCGATCTTGCGGCGCTGCTGCCTGAAAATACGCTTGAAATAATCAATCCGCATATACCCGCTTTTTAGCGGCAATCCCGGGCCTCGGAGATTGCTTCCCTTCGCCCGCAATGGCGCTACACCGGGTTGTGTGCAAAAAACACGTTAGGCGCTTAACACCGGTTGGCTGACAATTTTTTGTCAGTTTGCCCATGTTGTTCATACAATTGCGTGCCCCATCTGATGGAGTGGGCGGAGATGAGAGACGTTGCCGCTTTGATCGCGCCTAGACCCATGCTCGTCATCAGCGGAAGCCGGGACGCGATTTTTCCCATTGACGCTACGAAACGCGCCTTCGCGGATTTGACGCGCACGTACCAATGCCTGGGCGCAGTCGAGAATCTGCAAAGCGACTTCTTCGAGGGAGTACACGAATGGAGCAACCGGAAGACACTGCCGTTCTTGGAGACGCATTTTGGCAATGTGAATAATTCGCCTCAAGATTCGTCCTGATTATTCGATCTACAGAGAGCTAACCAGGTAAATTAAACGCAAAGGAACATCCAGTGAAAAGGGACGCATTAAAATATACTCTGCCAATTGTATGCGCGCTCTTGTTGGTCGGGTGTAACACGACACCTGTACAGGACGGCGCAATTGCCGGAGGCGCGCTGGGCGCGGGACTTGGTGCAATTGCCGGCAGCACAATGGGAAAAACCGGAGAAGGCGCGCTCATCGGCGCGGGGGCAGGGGCGATAACCGGCGCCCTCATTGGCGACCACATCGAGAAAAGCACGGAACCAAAACCTGCCGTGCGTCATTCCGCGCCGCCGCCACCGCCGACATTGCGCTCTCATGCCGGCAGATATGAAGTACGCACCATCATTGCGCCCTCGGGAGA
>DSBB01000147.1 GCA_011046175.1 Candidatus Hydrogenedentota bacterium
GATGCCGACGAAGCGGCGCTGCCCGACGAAGAAGAAGTCGGCGCGCCCGTGAAGTAGCGTATCAATGCGAACGGATTAATCGTATAGGCGCCAACGCGGGCCTTGCCCACAACCCAGCGTAGCGTCATTGCGGGCAATGCGAAGCAATCTCGTTTTCCCAGATTGCCGCGTCGGGCTGATGCCCTCCTCGCAATGACGATGCTTGCGAACTTCTTGTTCTCGACCTATAAGATGACTGACAAGGTACTACGCTTCGTGCGGGACTTCGCCCGGAAAAAGTGGCGCCTGCGGCGCAGCCGCAAAAGGTAATCCTTGCGCTCTTTATGCTAACACGGGCTTCGCCCGCAACCCAGATTTGACTATTCTCTTTGTATGTTGTTCACGCTTCAGCGTGCGGCGGTAGCACACAAACTCTGAGTCATACACGCAACCCCGCACGCTGAAGCGTGAACAACATACCCAACTTCTCGATCGCGGTTTCTGGCCGATAAGGTACAAAATCCCGAAAGTCCTGAGTCTACCGCCATGAAAATACCAAACGGAAAACCTGTTGTAGCAACGATATGGCTCCTTTCCCTGGCAGGCCTGTGCGGCGCCGACGTATCTGATGCGGAAAAAAAAGAAGCGTCCATTATGCTTCCGGGTAATGTCCCATTGACCTTGGTACACATTTCTCCCGGAACCTACACGGTGCGATATTATCCCGATGAGCGTTGTGATGGCGATGATGAAGAATTGCAGTACGAAGCAACAGTTGCCCAACCATATTACTTGGGACGGCATGAGGTGACACAGGCGCAATGGCGGGCGGTAATGGAAACGCGCCCTTCTTATTTCACCGGCGGCACACTTCCCGTGGAATGCGTATCTTGGAACGATGTGCAGCATTTTTTGGAGATTTTGAACAAACATATAACCGACACCGGGCAGGGCCCTCTGACGGTGCGTTTGCCCAGCGAAACGGAATGGGAATATGCTTGTTGCGCGGGCGCTTCTGCGCATTTATCAGATAACAGACGCCACGCAATCAGGCGAATTGGAAATTACGCATGGTATCACTGCTGTCCTAATTTGGACAGCAGTGCCGCAATCCGTTAAATAGATGCGGACATCACCGCCAAACAAAAAGCAGTGGGGCAACCCATGCGCCTGTGAAATGAAAGGGAACATACACGCCGGATTGTAGTATGTCCGCATGGCTGTGTATAGTAGTGCCGTCGGGCGCGTTCAGGGTTGTCGGCGCGCCCCCGAGCCGCGCTTTGTAAACAGGTGCCAAAATGATCTCAAAAAAATCTTCTTTTACGATACACGCCGTCGGTCATGGTCATATTGACCCGACATGGCTCTGGCGTTGGACGGAGGGGTACGAGGAAGTCCGCGCCACGTTTCGCAGCGCCATAGACCGGATGGAAGAGACGGACGCGTTTGTCTTTTCGGCCGGCAGCGCTTGTTTTTATCAATGGGTTCGCGACTGCGATCCTGAATTGTTTGAGCGCATCAAGGCGCGCGTGAGGGAGGGACGCTGGGAGCTTGTCGGCGGCATGTGGGTCGAGCCGGATTGCAACATCCCCTGCGGCGAGTCGTTTGTGCGACACGGTTTGTACTCGCAACGCTTTTTTGAACGCGAATTCGGCGTGCGCACAAAGGTGGGGTTTAATCCCGACAGCTTCGGTCACGCGGGAACGCTGCCGCAGATTCTCGCCAAACTGGGCATGGAATACTACGCGTACATGCGCCCGCAACCGTCCGTGGAAATGGAGTACCCCGGGGGAAACATGTTCTGGTGGGAAGCAAAGGACGGTTCCCGTGTGCTTGCGGCAAACATACCGCTGGACTACGTGGCGGACGGCAAGGGGGTGCGGGACAAAATAGAACGATTGCCTTCCTATCCCCATCTGGTGAAGGGGCAGCGCCGCATTCTGTGCTTCTATGGCGTCGGCAATCATGGCGGCGGCCCAACCCGCGAGGCAATCAAGGCCATCCAATCGCTGCAACAAGATCAGAATTTCAGGCACACCGTGGCGTTTTCAAAAATGGAGGATTTTTTTGCCGCGTTCAAAGATGATATGGACGCGGAAGGCATCCCGGTCATCCCGCATGAGCTGCAACATCACGCGCGCGGTTGCTACAGCGCCCACAGTGAAGTAAAGCGCTTGAACCGGCGGGTGGAACACGCGCTGATGAATGCGGAACGTCTCGCCACCGTGGCGTGGCTTTGGGGGTCACATCCCTATCCGCACGAGGCGTTTGACAAGTGCTGGCAGGACCTTCTGTACAACCAGTTTCATGACATCCTTGCCGGAACAAGCATTGAATCGTCCTATGAGGACACGCGGGACCAGTTGGGCGCGGCGCGGCATCGCGCCGATGTGATTGCGAATGCCGCCATACAGGCCATTGCGCGCAGGATAGACACATCGGCGCCGGGCAACACCATTGTGGCGATCAACCCGCTGCCCTGGCCGGTGAATGCGCCCATTGTCGCGCCGCCCATTGCCGAACGTTCCATTGGCAGGCCTTATCACATTGTGAACGAACACGAAGAATTGACACCCAGCCAGGAAATACGGGGCGAACGCATTGATCACCGCCGCCGTGTTTTCCTGGCGCAACTGCCCGCCATGGGCTATCGGGTGTTTCATGCGCGGCCGCGCGAGCGCAACTATAAATTCACGCTGCCGCTGAAACACGGCGCGAATTTCATTGAGAATATGTGGTGGCGCATTGAATTCGACCCTCATACCGGACAGATGACGCGCCTTTTTGACGTGAATCTGAGGATGGATGTGTTGAAGCGCGGCCACATTCTTGCGGCGATGGTGGACGGCGGCGACACATGGGGTCACGGCGCGGAAGAGTACCGGGTGGAAGCCGGGCGCTTTGCCGCCGCAGACATGCGCATTGTCGAGGCGGGCGAAGTGCTCGTCACCCTGCGCATCGTGTCCCGGTACGACAAGTCGGAAGCCGTCACGGAATACACGTTGTATCGCGACTTGGATTACATTGAATGCGCCATGCGCGTGAATTGGCAGCAACAATATCAGACGTTGAAACTGGGATTTGAAAC
>DSBB01000372.1 GCA_011046175.1 Candidatus Hydrogenedentota bacterium
ACGGGTCTGTCCCTGCGTTCCGAACGGCTTTCTTTTCATTGTTTATGCAGCGGAGACGGGTCTGTCCCTGCGTTCCGAACGGCTTTCTTTTCATTGTTTATGCAGCGGAGACGGGTCTGTCCCAGCATTCCGAACCACTTTCTTTTCATCGTTTATGGGGGACGCAAAGCGTCACGGCGATCTGTCCCATAACTATACCGGAACAGAGCGGTTGTTTGAAAGCCCGTGAACAAGGATGTGTGCCTTGTCGCAGCCGTCTATTCTCCCGATACGCCATGCCCTTCTTCGTTTTTGTGATACTATTGGTCTGCGCCGCCATACTTCGGCGCTGAGTCCGTCGCACGGCGTTCAAACTCCAAAGTAATTTATAATGTAACAATGGCAATCATGGCAAGCAGGATGAAGCGTTTCGGATGAACGCAAATGAAGAACCAAGAAGGACATGATAATTCGATGAACACCCTGAATCGCACAACAGTTTCGCTTCTAACCTGTGTGGTATTGTTTGCGTCCTTTGCGTATGCGCAGGGCGAATATGGTGCGAATGATTTTAGAATCAAGGTGGATGCGCGGGGGCAGGTTGCCAGTTTCCATGATGCTGTTCATAGACGGGAACGCCTTGTCCCGACACAGCCCGCGCCGCTGGTTGCCGTAAAAAAAGGCGATAAGACCGAGGAACCTTCCCGTGCTGAATTTGAGAAGGAGCCGCCGCTTATCCGGTTGCATTATGAAGATTGCGGCGTTTCTCTGGACATCGCAGTCCAGGAAACGGAAAGCCATGTCTCATTTGAAATAATCCGGGCAGAGCCGTCGGACAAGGTGGACGCGGTCATCTGGGGGACCGTATCCTGTGACCATCAACAAGACGGTGGGTGAGGTGGTCGGCGTTGTTCGGGACAACGAATATGCCGTCGGCATTCAGGCGCTGAATGTAAAAACTTTGGGCGGCTATCCGGACAATGATGAAGGGCTTAACGGCTATCGCGGCCAAACCGCGGTTTCCAAGCCGTGGGGAAGCGTATTGCAGGCCTATTCCATGAACCGGTCACTACCGCGCTTTGTCACGGTCTGGGGCGGTCACTTCCCGAACATGCCGGTGGCGCCCATAGAAGGTGAAACCGTGGCGGGCTCGAAGATCGCCCTTTTCGGATGCGCCGCCGCCGAAGCGCTGGACACCATAGGCAGGATCGAGATTACAGAAGAATTGCCCCACCCGCTGATAAATGACGTGTGGAGCAAGAAGTCGCCGGAGTCGGGGCGCTCCTATATGATCGCGGATTTTTCGGAAAAGACCATTGACGAGATGCTCGGATATGTGAAACAAGCGAACTTGGCCGGTTTGTATCACGGCGACCCATTCAAAAGCTGGGGACATTACGAACCGCATCCGCGCCATTTCCCCAACGGCAGGCAGGGAGTGAAAAACTGTGTCGAAAAGGCAAAAGCGCTGAACATTCGTCTGGGCGTGCATACCTTGTCAAATTTTATTCATCCCCACGATGCTTATGTTTCTCCCACGCCCGATCCCCGGCTGGCAAAGACCGGCTCAAGTGTCTTGGCGCAAGCCGTTGAGGAGGATGCCAAAGAAATACCCGTCGCGGCGCCCGAGTATTTCAACAATGACGGCGCGAACTGGATGCGTACGGTTATGATTGGCCGTGAACTGATACGGTATCGCGCCGTATCGGACCGCGAACCGTGGATGTTGCTGGACTGTCAGCGCGGCGCATTTCGCACACAAGCCCCCGCGCATCCGGAGCGCGCGGAAGCGGGCAAACTGATCGACCACCCGTACAAAGTGTTTTTCCCAAACTTGGAACTGCAACGGGAGATCGCCGTCAACCTCGCCCGGTTTTTCAATGAGACCGGCTTGAACCAGATGGATTTCGACGGTCATGAGGGATGTCTCGCATCGGGGCAGGGAAACTACGCCATTGACATCTTTGCCAAGGATTTCTACGACAATCTGGATCATACCGTATTCAATGGCGCCAGTCTCATGTCCCATTATTACTGGCACATCAACACCTACTGTAATTGGGGCGAGCCGTGGTACGGAGGTTTTCGCGAGAGCATGCAACAGTACCGCATAGACAACCAGGACTACTACAGCCGCAATTTCCTGCCCAATATGCTGGGTTGGTATCTCATGACGGAAACCACGCATCTGTCCGACATGGAATGGATGCTGGCCCGCGCCGCCGGATACAACGCCGGGTTCGCCCTCGCCACCAGCCTGCAGGCGCTGCAGAAGAACCCCCATGCGCCAATCCTTCTTGACGCCATCCGCGAATGGGAGGCCGCACGCATGGGCGGCGCCTTCTCGGACGAACAGCAAGAACGGATGAAGGTCGCGGAAAATGAATTCCACCTCGAGAAAGTGGGGGAGAGGGTTTGGAATCTCTACCCCTTCCACACATCTGAAGATTTCAGCCACCAACACACCGTACGCCGGCCGGGTGAACCCACCGCGGCGCCATGGGAAGTGGAAAACACCGGAGAGGAGCAACCGATGCTGGTGCGGCTGACCGCAATCGGCGAGGACGGCGCCATTGTCAACCCGACCTTTGAAGTGGACAGCTTTGTGACGTGGTCCATTCCCGTCTCCTTGAATGCCGGGCATACCCTGCTGTGCGAGGGGCTTGCAACGGCGCGTATTTTTGACGAAAAAGGCAATCAGATGGAAGTGGTGGAGGCAGATGGGGCGCCACCGAGGCTCGTTCCCGGCCAACGCGAGATTGCCTTTGACTGCGAATTCGAGGGCGACACCCCCCCCCACGGGTCGTGGTAAACTTCAAAATAAAGGGCATGCCTGAAACAGTGCAACTGCCTGAACGTTGAGCAACGCCGACGGGTCAGTTCCTGCGTTCCGAATCGCTTTCTTGTCATCGTTTCTGGGGACGCAAAGCCTCATAGTATACTGCCCCTTTATTTTCCCCATGCGTCCCATAAGTCCCATGCCCTCCCACGGAAAATCGCCCAAACCAAACCAAAAATAACTCTTGACCTTTGGGACAACCTATGCTATAAGTAAATGCACAGTAAAACAGGATGCTCATCTAT
>DSBB01000318.1 GCA_011046175.1 Candidatus Hydrogenedentota bacterium
CTTTTGTGGAATTGTGATCGCATAGTGTCCTTTGTATTTATTTGGTTTAAGCGCATGACGCAGACCGGCGCGTATAACGCTCCCAACACCCGGTCATCCCTTTCGGCCCCTATTATAGACTAAACATACTATAGAACGGTGTTGCGGCGCAAAATGGTTTTTCCTCATGAAGTCTGGGAACTACGGCCGCCGCCGTGGTATACTTCACTATCTTCGCGCCGTAAGCCAAAGGAAGATGTCATGTTGAAGAAATTGATGAACAGTTACGCAAAGCGTCTTGCATTGCCGCCGGGCACGCTGGTGCATCTTGGAGAACCGTCGCTCTCCGACACTCTCTTGTCGCTGATTGTTTATGACAAAGACACTTGCGCCAAATATGACGCAACCACTCTTGAGGATGCGCTGGGAAAAATGCTGCCCGACGCGGTGTCCTGGCTGAACATCACCGGCCTTCAAGATACCGCGCTTCTCGAGCGGCTTGGCAGTCGCTTTGCCATACATCCACTGACGCTGGAGGATATTCTGAATACAGGACAGCGTCCCAAAACGGAAGTTTTTGATGGGCATCTTTTTTCCGTGCTCAAAATGATCCGTTACGATGAAACCACCCGAAGTTTGGACATTGAACAGGTCAGTTTCATTCTGGGGAAGGATTATGTCATCACCTTTCAAGAACGACCGGGGGATGTTATGGACGCGCTCCGCGACCGAATTGCCCAAGGCAAGGGGAGCATCCGCCGTCGCGGCGCCGATTACTTGTTGTATTCGATCATTGACCTCATCATAGACCATTATTTCATAAGCATGGAAAGCATCGGCGACGATATTGAGGAATTGGAGGCGCAGGTACTCGATGAGCCGTCGCCCGCGCTGGCGAAAGAGTTGCACCGCATCAAGCGCGAACTGCTGTTTCTGCGCAAGGCCATATGGCCGATGCGCGAGCAGATTGCCTTGCTTTTACGGGAAGAACATCCGCTGATCGCCACAGATACGATGCCTTATCTGCGTGATTTGCAGGATCACACCGTACAGGTGATTGACACGGTGGAAACGTTCCGCGACATGCTTGGCGGCCTGTTGGACGTATATCTGTCCAGCATCAGCAATCGCATGAATGATGTCATGCGCATACTGACAATCATCGCAACCATATTCATACCGCTCACGTTCCTTGCGGGAATTTACGGCATGAATTTTGACGTTATGCCGGAGTTGCATCATCCGCTGGGCTATCCGGCGGTGCTGGGGGTCTGCGCGGTGACAGCAGTCGCCATGATCGCGTTTTTCAAACGAAAAGGGTGGCTCTAAACTTACGCGAAGCACAGGCATTTCATAACTTATAACAGGAGATTCTCATGGAACCGTTGACGCCCGCGGAAATTGTTTGCGAGTTGGACAAGTATATTATTGGCCAGGACAAGGCCAAACGCAAAGTGGCGATAGCGTTGCGCAATCGCTGGCGGCGCCTGCAATTGTCCGAAGACATGCGCGAAGAAATCATCCCGAAAAATATCATTATGATTGGCTCCACCGGCGTCGGCAAAACCGAAATCGCGCGGCGGTTGTCGCGGCTGGCCGATGCGCCTTTTGTCAAGGTCGAGGCAAGCAAGTTCACGGAAGTCGGCTATGTGGGCCGCGATTGTGAATCCATGATCCGCGAACTGACCGAAGTGGCCGTGAAAATGGCGCGCGAAGAATTGCGTCAGGAATGCGAAGAAAAAGCGCGCGCGCAGGTGGAGCGGCGGTTGCTGGATTTGTTGCTGCCGCCGCGTCGTCAAAATGAAAAGCGCGTGGAGTTTCGACCAATGGATCCCGCGCATGGCGATGAACCGAAGGTTGAACCGGGACAGGCGGCGGAGCAAAAGGCGCGCGAACTGATCGCCCGGAAACTGGCGGCGGGCGAACTTGAAGACCGCGAAGTGGAATTGACCGTATCCGAGTCCAACCAAAACGCCATGTTGCAGGTGTTTGCCGCGAGCGGCATGGAAGAGATGGGCTTAAACCTGCAGGACATGTTCGGCCAGATGACGCCAAAACGCCGCAAAAACAAGAGGGTTACGGTGGCGGAAGCGCGGGAGATACTGCTGCAGGAGGCGTTTCAAGAACTCATAGACATGGAGATTGCCGCGCGGCGCGCCATCGAGCGCGTCGAAAACGCGGGCATTGTGTTTCTCGACGAAATAGACAAGATAGCCGGGCGGGGCGGTTACAGCGGGCACGGCCCGGATGTGTCCCGTGAAGGGGTGCAACGCGATATTCTGCCGATTGTCGAAGGCAGCACGGTCATCACCAAGTACGGGTCTGTGCGCACCGACCACGTCCTGTTCATTGCGGCGGGCGCGTTTCACAATGCAAAGGTATCCGATCTGATCCCGGAATTGCAGGGGCGTTTCCCGATCCGTGTGGAACTCGACAGCCTGCGCCGGGCGGATTTTGTGCGTATTCTCACGGAAACCGAATGCTCCCTTGTCAAACAATACCAGGCGCTGCTTTCCACGGAAGGCGTTACGCTCGAATTTGAATCGGACGCCATTGAGAAGCTGGCGGAACTCTGCGAGCAGGTGAACGCGGAATCGGAGGACATCGGCGCGCGCCGCCTACACACAATTCTGGAATACCTGCTTGAAGACATGGCCTATACCGCCCCGGAACGAAAGGGCGAGACCTTTGTCATTACGGCGGAATTCGTCAAACGGCAAATGGCCGACGCCATTGAGAAACAGGACCTGAACCGTTATGTGTTGTAAGAACACGGAGGTTCGGTCTTGATTCGTTTTACTTTTTTGGAACAGGCCGGGCTTGCGCTGGCAGTGATGTCGGACAAACGGGACGGCGATTGCGGCGGCGCCACTGGCGCACAGGAAAACCTAAAAGCCCTCGTGGCCCGGCTCCGTCCCAGACCGCGTCAAGTGCTCCGACTGCGGCAGACGCATGGAACGCGCATAGTGACTGCCGACGCACAGCGTTGGGACACGCCCGAAGCCGACGGCGTTATAACCTGTCAACCCGGTTTGGCGCTGAGCGTCACCGTGGCGGATTGCGTTCCTGTCA
>DSBB01000227.1 GCA_011046175.1 Candidatus Hydrogenedentota bacterium
AAGCATTTCCTGCTCCGCCTGTTTTCGCGCCGTTATATCCCGAACAATGCCAACGGCGTGCCATTCTCCGCCAAGCTGAACCGCCGAGAGCGAGAGTTCCATCGGAAATTCCCGCCCATTTTTACGAAGCGCCGTAAGTTCTTTTATATGGCCGATTGCGTCGCCCGTCCCCGTCTTTTGGAATGTCGTAAATGCGCGTCGGCAGTCGTCATGATAGCGTTTCGGCGCGAGCAACAAATGCAGATTCTTGCCCATCACTTCCCCGCGCTCATATCCGAAGATGCGGGTGGAGGCGTCATTCCACATCGAAATGTTTCCCTCAGCGGTCAACATGATTATACCATCCTGCGCGGCGCTTATGACCGCGTTCATTCTTAAGTCGTTTTCATGCAGTTCCCGTTGCATGGCGTATTCTTTGGTGATGTCTCGAAACACCAGTACGGCGCCGATAATTTCATCGTTCAATGTTCGGATGGGCGCGCAATTGTCCGCAATGTATCTTTCCACGCCGTCGCGCGCAACCAATATGAGGGGGTCGTCGGTGGGAACGGGTACGCCTTCTTTCAAGATTTCCCACACGGGATTTTCGACCTCCTCTTTGGTCGCGCCGTCCATAATATGTAAGACCTCGGATATGGGTCTCCCTTCCGCCTCGTCAGCGGGCCACCCGGTGAGGCGTTCCGCCGCGGCGTTAATCCCCATTATTTTGCCGGTCATATCCGTGCCGATCACGCCGTCTCCGATGGAGCGCAGTGTGGCGGCGGTGCGCGCCTCGCTGACGCGCAATGCCTCCTGCGCCTCTTTTATGTCGGTGATATCGTGAAATACGGAAAGTTTGCAGCGAACGCCGTCCGCATCCGTAATGGGCGTGTCATAGACCTCATAGATGCGTCCGTTGCCGGGGAATGTGCATTCCCAGCGCGCTGATTCGCCTTGAAAAACCTTATCGTTCACGCACCAGTCGCACGGCTTGTCCTGTCCATAAAAACACTGATGGCATTTTTCTCCCTCAACAGGCACAGAGATATTTTGCAGCGCCGGATTCATATAGCGAATTTCATAATCCTGGGTCACCATGTAAATGCCGATGGGCATGTTGTCCAGGATGCGCTTAAATTTGGCGCGTTCGTTAAACAGCAGATTTTCGCTCTTTTGCAACGCGTTTGTGCGTTGAACAACCTTTTCCTCCAGAAAGGCGCGGCGGTTGGAAAGGGAAACAATGAACGCCGTCAAAATGGCGGTTATGATTAAGCCCGCAAGCGTCGTTGCCCAGCCCACCCACAGCGGATGCGCCGACAACCATTCGGATTCGGGGCGCGCAACGAGGACATAGGTATTTCCGAAAACAAACAGCGGAACATGAATGCACAGCGCGTTTAATTGCTGATGCCGATCGCAAAAATATCCGGGATAAAGACTGTTTGAAGAAGAGGCGAGAAACAGGGGTGGGGCGTTCTCTTGGAGTTGAAACATCTCCACCGTAATTCCGGAGGTCTTTTGTCCCGCCCGGGTGACGGCGTGATGCAGCATCGGACGAAACCGGAAAGTTACCAATGCGAATCCATACGGCATGTTGTCCTTGAATACAGGCCTGAACGCCAGCATGCCTTGTTGCATTCCAGGTTCCTGCACAAGAATGACGGGTTCGGTGCCGGTGGCCAATCCGGTGTCAAGCGATTCTTTAAGGGCCTTGTAACGCACCTGTTCCGAGCCGACATCGTACCCATAGACGGACTCATTGCCGTGAACCGGCGCCACGTGCAGGACGGGATAATATATGTCGCGTTCTTTTACAGGTATTTTTTCCCGTTTTTCGTTTCTTTCCCAAACAAAAAAATTGGTCAGCCCCTGCGCCCCGGCCTTTGCTTCAAATGTTTCTCTTGATGAAGCGGGTATGGCGTAGGTCCATTCCCATGACTGGGAAAGGCCGTCCCTTGCAAGCACTTCCGTGAAAGACGCAAATTCTTCCGCATCCACGATTTCACTGCTTTCAAAAAAAGAGGCAAGACTGTCAAGACGCATTCGCATATCGTGCATAGATTCCGTGACGGCGCCTGCGTGGGCGCGCGCCAGCGTGGAAAAGGAATCATAACGGCCGCGTTTTGCCGCGTCGTGGGTGAGCGAGGCCACGGCCAGCGTGATGGCCGCGCCGGTGACGGCGCACAGGGCGGCCTCGATATAGCGCCAGCGCCGTTGTTTTTCCAGGGGAAAAGACTGGCGCCGGTTAAGCGCGGCGTTTCCGATTGCGAGTACTGCGAGAAGAGCCAGCGAGAACAGGAGCGGCCGGATTCTCGCTTGGATTATGGCGATTTTCCATGAATCTGCGGCAATATCGGCGCCGAGCGCCAAAACCACCATGCCGGAAGCGGGATCAATAACCGGCACAAAAGCGCTTACAAATGTGCCGAATTCATCCGTATACGGCCCAACGGACAACGCATCCCTGTTAGTGAATACCGTTTCCAATTCTTTGGGCGGCAACTCGTACTTTGTGCCGGGCGGCGACGCAAGAGGATGGTCGTCGGCAATACTTTCCGGGCCGAAAACATAAGCGTCATTGATCCGCGCCACGGAAAATATGTACGCCAGTGATGTTGCCTGGGCGTACGCTCTTAATTGTGAGCGCAAACGAAGAAACACAGGGTTGGCAATATCTTCTTTATCAAACCGGAGGTCTCGTATTCGTATGGGATTTATGGTTTGCGCCACTGCTGTGGTTTCGCTGATGAGATGTCGTCGAAGTTCATAATCGGCGTTTTTCCCCGCTTGGTAAGACGCCCAACAGCCGCCGATAAACAAGGCCAGCGCGCCCAAGGGCATCACAAGCCGGCGTGCCCGATGATTCGCCCTTCCATTGCTCTTTTTTGTGTGCCAGGCGAAATATATGCCCGGCAGGAGAATGAGTAGAAAGGCGACGCCATATAATGCGGCAACGACATCAATAACCATTCAACAGTATTCCCGAAACACATTTTAACCGTTTCATGAACAGTCGCCATATTTTAACATATTTACGAGGTAATCTGTTCCAAAGGTAAAAATTCT
>DSBB01000452.1 GCA_011046175.1 Candidatus Hydrogenedentota bacterium
CCGGACCGCAGAAACGGGGTGATATTGAACTCCGCCGGCGTCTTGCTTTCCTGGCTGTAACCTACTTCCACGCCGTTTACCCACAGGTAAAAGGCGCTGTATACACCGCCGAACTGGATGAAAACCCGTCGGCCCCTCCAGTCCTCCGGCAGGGTAAATCGCGTACGATAAGAACCCACGGGATTGTCATCATGCGGGATATGCGGCGGATTGGGTGGGAACGGATAATTGACGTTCAGATAAATGGGTATGCCGTATCCTTCCATCTCCCAGTTCGATGGCACAGGGATAGTAGCCCATGCGCTGTCATCATAATCGGCTGTGTAAAAATCCGAAGGACGCAAATTCGGCTTGGGTGACCAGCAAAATTTCCAGTTGCCGTTAAGAATCATGCAAAAAGGCGACTTCTCACGCGGCATTTTCAACGCCATCGCCGCATCGGGGAAAGGCATGCGTGTGCAAGAAGGCCGCTCCTTGTTGCGTCCGAAAACGTGCGGATTTTCCCAATCCGGCGCATCTGATGCGCAGGCGGCATGGCTTCTGCACAAGAGAAAGAATATAGTCAATAAAAGAATAACCGCCACCGGTGACATTACTGGTTTCCTCTTGTTTAGTTTCCGCTCCCATCACCGCCGAATTGGGAGTTGAGGCGGCGGGACAAGCAGGACGCATAAAAAAGCGACTTTTACCCTTTATAGTTAATATTGTCCCATACGTTCCGCCAACAATAATTCCGCAAAATTTGCTCAGTTTCCCGGCAGCGGCAATTCTCGGATTCTTAAATTGCGATAGTCCAAGCGGGACCCATGGTTTTGCAGCCCGATAAATCCACTGGTACGAAGCACTCCCGGATGCTCGGACGCCCTCTCCTTAAAATCAGCGATGTCGCCATCCACAATAACGGCGTCATTCAACTTGACCTGAATCTTGCTGCCTTCATACCGGATGTACATCTTCTGCCATTCACCCGCCGGTTTGCTGACCCGTTGGGACGGCGCTATGAGTGAGTATACCGAACCACAATACTGCCAAGGCTTTAGTTCCGCATATTCCGGAGCATAATCATCAAGTACCTGTATTTCCAACCCTTCGTAAGCGGGATTACCGCTGTCTGTTGCGCGGACAAAAACACCGCTGTTGCCGCCGGCGGGCACATTAAATTCCAGATCAAGTTCGAAATCCGAAAATGCGCGGGTAGTGGCCAACCATCCGCCGCCCTCGCCGTCCGTATACAATTGGCCGTTTTCAGCGCCCCATGTATCTTGGGCGCCGCCCATCTGCCGCCACCCGGTCAGATCATTACCGTTAAACAGCGGCGTCCATTTGGTTTCACCAAGCAACCGGGCCACTGTCGGTTCTACGGCGTGCGCCCAAAGTTCATATCCGCGCTGGTTGGGGTGTAACTTGTCGGGCATGGTGTCCTCAACCATGAGTTCGCCATTTTTATCAAGAAAAATACCGCCTATATCCAGAAATTCCACCTTCGGGTCGTCTGAGGCCGCAGTTGCAAACATGGCCGTTGCCTCCTCGAGCCGCCACTGGATATCCTCTTCCACATCGGTGCGCGGAAAAATGCCAAGCAGCAGTATGCGCATATCCGGCAACGTGGCGCGCAATTTCGCGACAATAGCTTTTACGCCGGCGGCTATCTCTTCCGCCGTGTTGTCCCGGTGGTTGTTGGTGCCGATCATAATCATGGCAAGTTTCGGAGAGATGCCTTCAAGATGTCCGTTTTCAAGCCGCCATAACACATGTTGGGTGCGATCACCGGAAAATCCCATATTGACCGCGTTCCGGTTGGCGTAATACTCATCCCAAACAGGTTTTCCCTTGCCATCCCAACCGTGCGTAATGGAATCGCCAATAAGCAGCATGTCCACATTGCCTTCTTTGACACGCTCGTTCACAGCGGCGTTGCGTTCCTGCCACCAGGCGTCCGGTCGCGCCACAGCTTCGGTGGTGGAAGCCGCAACGGCAAGCGGCGCCACGCCCAGCAGGAATGCCATTACAACAAAAAAATACACACGATACGTCACGTCTTTCCTTCGCATGATAGGTTCCTTTCGTTGAAACAATAATCGCGTAACGCTACAACATAGTTACGAAAAAGCCGGGCGCGTCATATCCGCCCAGTTGTCCTTGTACACAAAGAAGTTTATGCCGTCGGCGCCCGCGGCGCGCACCCCTTCCGCAGTGGCCGCCATTTCCGGGTCGTCAATGTATATAATGGGCGCAAGTTCCTTGTTTCCCACAAGCGCGCGGGCTCGTTGAGTCTCCCTGCCAACCGCTGACGGCGGCAATGCCCGCTGCACTGCGGCGACGCGGCGCTCCAAATTCAAATCCGCGAAGCCCGCCCACGAAAGTATCATATTCATGACCGTTGCCTCGTGAGCCGCACCGTCGCACTGAAGCTCCAACGGCAACTCGGCAAGTTCCCAGTTCAGGCATGCGGGGCCGGGCCGGTCCGGATAATTGCGATAAATCATGGGAGCAAAAACGTCCACAAAGCCGCAAAGGTCTTCATAGGATTGGCCGACAAGCGGCGCAAGACAGGGGGTAAAAATATACACGCCCATGCGTAAACCAGCCCCGTGAATTATCTCGGAAAGCGTTCGAAAATGCTCGGTGGCGCATGCGCGCCGAAAACGCAGCCATTCATAAATCCCCGGGTGCGCCACCAGCCACTCGGTTAATCCCGCAGGGGCGGAAAGCCAGTTGCACGAGCGTTTCGCGCTGCTTTCAACCCCCTTAAGCGCATCATAAAGAAGAGAAACGTCCCGTTTCATCAACGCAAAATCAAAGTCCAGTTCCTCCGCCTTTTTCCGGGAATATTCCGAAAAATCAGTCAAAAACGGCATCAACCCACTCGCAGGGGAGGCAAACCGGCAGCCGTCCACCAGAATGCCGGTTATGCCTTCCGTCTTGACCATCTTCTCATAAGACGTGACCGAGGCATCGCGCACCTCGGGGCAATTGGGTGAACCCGATCCAAACCATACCTGAGGCGTTCCGTTAATGTCCACTGCTTTAACCG
>DSBB01000355.1 GCA_011046175.1 Candidatus Hydrogenedentota bacterium
CTCTGCGACAACGTGAACGACCAGTTGAAGAAGGACGGGCGCTGCGTGGTGGTGGTGAGCGAAGGCTTCGACGTGGGCGAACTGGGCGAGGTGAAGGACAGCTTTGGCCACACGAGTTTCGGCTCGTCGCAAATGACCGTGGCGCAGAAGGTGGTGAACCTGCTGAACACCAACGGGCTGCCCGTGCCCGGCAAGGCGCGCGGCCAGGTTCCCGGCACCGACCAACGCGCCACCACGGCCTACGCTTCCATTGTTGACCTGGACGAGGCGTACAAAGTGGGACAGCAGGCGGTGTTGATTGCCGTGTCCGGCGAGAATGGATGGATGTCCACTATCCTGCGCGAACCCGGCCATATCTACAACGTGCGCTACGACAAAGCGCCGTTGGAAGCGGTCGCCAATTCCGAGCGCATGTTCCCGCAAAACTGGATCGCGCCGAACAAGATTGACGTTACCGACGCGTTTATCGAATACGCCAAACCGCTCATCGGCGAAGACTGGCCCAGTGTGCCTGTCGTCAACGGCCGCCAGCGCCTGACCCAGTTCAAACCCATTTTCGCGGAGAAAAAACTGCCGGAATACGTATTGCAGGCATTGCGGATGAAGTAAGGCGTTCGTCGAACTTCACACACGCGCATATGCACACTGCATGTGTGCCGCCTGAAACGGTCATCTCTCATTGACCCTGTTTCGATAAAAGAGATATAGTATGAGGTATTGAACGAGAATCAAGATGATAAACATTGATACTCAAATCCAGCATTGGCTCGAAGGTAGCCGGGAAAAGTGGGATGTCGCCTGTGAGCTGATTGCACACAAACGGATCCGTCATGGATTATTCTGGGCGCATCTTGCGCCGCGCATTCATAATCTTGCGCGTTTGATTGATCTTGCAGGATTGGAAATCGATCTGCAAACCAAAGATTTCCTCTTCGAGATAAACAAGTTCAATCTCGTGGGGCGCTATAGTGAACACCAGGGGCCTGTTCCGAATTCGGCGTCCGCCAAGGTCATCATGAGTCGAGTTGAGGAGATACTACAGTGCCTGATCAGGACATTATAGAAAGCGTAAATCAATATGAAGCCCGCTTGTGCGCTCAAGGCGTGCCGGTTGCTTTCGTTGTGGTGTATGGCTCGTACGCCCGAGGCGATTATCACAAATGGAGCGATATTGATGTTCTGGTGGTATCTCCCGTTTTTGATGGAGAAATGAAGGCGGAAGACGTAAATACCTTGTGGCGCACGGCTGGTCAGACGGATAGACGCATAGAGCCTGTGGCTTGTGGTCTGAAGCAGTGGAGTGAGGATACTTCAAGCGCCATTATCGAAATTGCCAGATGCGAAGGGAAACAGATTCGAGCCGCGTGAGTGTTGTGAGGAAATCTGCCGGTTCTTTTGCTGCCTCTGCCAGCGTTTAGAAGTGTATAAGCCCACAAAAAGTAATTTCAGCACGCTTAAGCGTGAACAATATACTTATGATTAAACCGCGTTACAGAATAGCGCACAACATTTTAAGGAGAAGCAAGACATGGCACAGATGGACATTGGCCTGATTGGATTGGCCGTGATGGGCGAGAACCTTGTTCTGAATATGGAGAGCAAGGGGTTCAGCGTGGCGGTATACAACCGCACGGTCGAAAAAGTGGACAAATTTATCAGCGGGCGCGGCGCAGGCAAGAACTTCGTCGGCTGCCACAGCATCGAAGAATTGTGCGCGAACCTGAAGCGACCGCGCAAGGTAATGCTGTTGGTGAAGGCGGGGGCGGCAGTGGACGATTTCATCGAGAAGTTGTTGCCCCGCCTTGAAGAAGGCGACATCATCATTGACGGAGGCAACAGCCATTTCCCGGACACCATCCGTCGCTGCGAATATGTGGAGAGCAAAGGCTTCCGCTACATCGGCACGGGCGTGTCCGGCGGCGAAGAAGGCGCGTTGCTGGGTCCCTCCATGATGCCCGGCGGCACGCCGAGCGCGTGGCCGGAAGTAAAGGAAATCTTCCAGAAAATCTGCGCCAAGACCGACGCGGGCGAGCCTTGCTGCGACTGGGTGGGCGAAGGCGGCGCAGGCCATTTTGTCAAGATGGTGCATAACGGCATCGAATACGGCGACATGCAAATGATCTGCGAGACCTACCATCTGATGAAGGCGGGGCTCGGTATGACGAATCCGGAAATGCACGAAGTGTTCACCGAATGGAACGCGGGCGAACTGGACTCGTATCTCATCGAAATCACCCGCGACATACTCGGCTACAAGGACGAAGACGGCAACGAGGTGGTTGACCTGATTCTTGATACGGCGGGTCAAAAAGGCACCGGCAAGTGGACTGCCATTGCGGCGCTCGACGAAGGACAGCCGCTCACGCTCATCGGCGAAGCGGTGTTTGCCCGTTGTCTGAGCGCGCTTAAAGAGGAGCGCGTCCGCGCCGCGCAAACGCTCAAAGGAAGCGTGAAATCCTTTGATGGCGACAAGAAAGCGTTCGTGCAGGATTTGCGTCAGGCGCTCTATGCATCTAAAATTATTTCTTACGCGCAGGGCTACCAGTTGATGCGGGCTGCCGCAAAGACCTACGGGTGGAACCTGAACTATGGCGGCATCGCGCTTATGTGGCGCGGCGGCTGCATCATTCGCTCGGTGTTTCTGGGCAAAATCAAGGAGGCCTTTGACCAAAATCCCAATCTGGAAAACCTGCTGCTTGATCCCTTCTTCGCCGAAATCGTACAGAAGAATCAGGACGCATGGCGGCGCGTAATTGTCAAGGCCGTTGAGATGGGCATCCCAACGCCCGCGATGATGTCCGCCTTGAATTTCTTTGATGGTTATCGTTGCGAACGGCTGCCCGCAAATCTGCTCCAGGCGCAACGCGATTATTTCGGGGCCCACACCTACGAACGGGTGGACCGGCCGCGCGGCGAATTCTTCCACACCAATTGGACTGGCCGCGGGGGGGACACCGCCGCTTCGACCTATGTAGTGTGAGCGTTTACAATTACTATTCACGTGGGCAGGTTGTCAAGAC
>DSBB01000397.1 GCA_011046175.1 Candidatus Hydrogenedentota bacterium
CGCCGGCTGCGCAATGATGAGCGATTTCCGATGCATCGAGCGCCCGGTTGTACATGGCAACGCCGTGGTATACGCCGCGCCAGGCGCGCCCCCCTGTGATCTCATCGCCCAGTGCCAGACGCAAACCGTCGTCCCAGGAAGAGAGAGAGCCGCCGATTGTTAGCGCTGCGGCTTCTTCGCCATTTACATAAAGTCGCGCCTTCCCGTCCGGGGCGCGGGTATACGCTACGTGGGTCTTCTCCGTCCTGACGGCATATTCGTGATCGAACACTGCCGTGACCAGCGTGTCGTCCGGCTCAAGATCGGGCCAAGCCAATTCGTTCGCGAGAAGCCGTGCGCTACGTATGTGGACCTGCGCCAAGGGACTCAGGCCCAGCCCGACATGGCTGAGTTTTTCCTGATCTCCGTCTGCTTCAAGTGGATGGGGACGGTGGAACCGCGCCGAAGCACAGCCTCCAAGAACAATTCGCCACCACCGCTCAACGGCGACATCAGGATCAAGATCGAAGGTATAAATTTTGGTGTTATTGATTGGGCGCGGCCGATTCTCGAGCAGATTGCGCACCTGTTGGATGCGATCCCAGTGAAGCTGGCCCCGCTGCACATTATTCTGTGAAATGTCAACAAAGGTGTAAAGATCAGGGTTGTCGATCGTGCGGCGGTGCATGGGGTGGGTTACATCCACCGGTTCCCACATCTCCGTGACATGCACCTCGACACCAGCGCGAGCCGCTGCCTTGCGGATATAACGCGCCCAATAGGCGCCCCATTGTGCCGACTCGTTGGTCTCGTTCGAGATGCAGTAAAGAATATGTCCATAGCCAAGTGAGAGCGACAGCAACTTGTCCACAAATGCCTGCTGAAACGGCAGGAGTGCCATATTGTTCTCCAGTTCGGGCACGCTTCTGAAGAACGGGTTTTCCCGCTGGCCAGGACTACTATCAATTACTTCAGGTAAACCACTTTCCTCTATGGTATAATTTATGTTATTTCGGTGATTAAAAGATTGTGATGCCACGGTTCGCGGGCATAGTCGAATCGGTCGAAGAGTTCGATTTGCACAATGATGTCGCGCGCGGCCGTCAATTCGAGAAAATGCGCGAAACGCCGCCAGTATTCCTCCCCCATCTTAGTGAGATCGTACAGATGCGTCGCTTCATCTAAAGCGAATGCCCAAGGAAGCCCCCCATCGGTCGGTCCCGCCGATGCCTCGCGCACGGACGAGGTCTGCGCTTCCGAGCCCTTGGTGCGGCTGCTCATCGTGTTGCGGACGTAGTTGCCTCCCACCGATACGAGCAAGTCCAGGTGCTCCTCCAAGCCGGCAGGATGATTAGAGCATTTTAAGGTTGACATGCGGTAACAGATTTTCTATGATAAGGGAATGGGAATAGCAACAGCAGATGTTCGAGTGCGCGCCATTGCGGCGTATGAAGCGGGAAAGGGCAGCCAGGCGGAGATAGCGAAGTTCTATGGGGTCAATATCTCCACATTTCAGCGTTGGCTACAGCGCTATCGGCAAACCGGACGGGCAGCGCCGTTGCCGCGAGGTCATAACCCACCGGCGCTGGATGAAACGCAAACCTTGGCGCTCAGCCGACTTGTTCAAGAGCGGCCTGACGCGACGCTTGAACAGTTGCGTGAACGTCTTGGCGTTGGCTGCAGCATCGTGACCATCCATAACACGCTCAAGCGCTTGGGTTATCGCGTAAAAAAAACGCTTCGGGCCAGCGAACAAGAACGCGCGGACGTTAAAGAACGTCGGGAGATTTGGTTTTCCGAACAGTGCTATCTGGATATTAATCGGCTTGTTTTTGTTGATGAGTCCGGTGCAAAGACCAATATGACGCGGCTGCGTGGCCGGGCACTGGGGGGCGCTCGTTTGTTGGACAGCGCCCCGCATGGCCACTGGTGCGCCACCACCATGATTGCTTCGATACGCATTGATGGCGCCAGTGCTTGTATGGCTGTGGAAGGCGCAACAGATCGGGATGTGTTCCGCGAATAGGTGCGCATGGTCTTGGCGCCTTCATTACGGCCAGGGGATATCGTGGTATTGGACAACTTGGGGGCGCATGGCCACAAAGAGGCGCAGGACCTTATTGCGTCGGCTCAGGCGCATTTACTCTTCCTTCCGCCCTACAGTCCAGACCTGAATCCCATTGAAAAGATGTGGAGCAAAATTAAGGCATTTTTACGGGATGCCAAGCCCAAAAGTCTGGAGGAATTATATGCGGCCATCGGCGCGGCGCTGGAGTCCATTACGCAGCAGGACGCGATAGGCTGGTTCTCTTCCTGTGGATATACCGCATGTCTACCTTAAAATGCTCTAGGGACGCCAGACGCGGTGTATTGAAAGCAATCCGGCGAGCGCAAGCGCGAGAAGCAGCAGGTCGCCGAGGTAGTGCTTCAGGTAATCGCGTGGTGTCCAGGATTTCTGACAATTGAAGCAGCCGGGCGCTGGAGGCGCAAGATACGCCTCAAGTTCAGCCCGCGTGAGAAAACCGTCGCGATTTGCGTCTAGGGCGTTGAACTCCGCAAGTGTCAGACCGGGAATTGCCGCGCACGCTTCGTCCGGCGTCAGCCGCCCATCCCCGTTGACATCCAGCGTGGCAAAACGGTCAAGCAATCGCTCCGCAATTTCCTCCAAATCGGCCGGTTCACCCTCACCTTCGCCTTCGCCTTCTCCCTCCCCTTCGCCCTCGCCTTCTCCTTCGCCAGCAATCTCTTGCCACAACAGGTAGGGATACGAAAGTCCTTCATTTATCCCCCACACATTGACAAAGTCCCAGCCGTTGTCTCTGAAAATGCTTATGGACATCATCTCGCTTGTCCACAATCCCACTCCGCCGCTGGACGTAGTATGGCCAGAAGTTTCCACATCCCAGAAACTTGCTGCAATTGCCCATCCGTTTTCTCCCGCAAAACCACCAACATTCTCATCACCAACTACCTCGCCCGTCGAAAAGCACATATTGATTGAGCCATGATTGTATCCGACGAATCCGCCGACAGACCA
>DSBB01000408.1 GCA_011046175.1 Candidatus Hydrogenedentota bacterium
ATGAGAAAGTATTCTCAACACTTGTTCGAGAAAACACTCGCCACCCCGATGGAGGACATCAGCATAACCTTAAGGGCTATGGGCAAAGCCCCTTGGGCAGACTTCTATCTCAATCCGCGCCGACTCCGGGGCAGCGATTTTCTCATGCGTTGGTCGCAAGGGGTATGGAGTGAAGAACGACTGCGGGAAGCAGTAAACGCAACAGGCGCGTATTTCGCCTTGCCGTATGGTCCAAGCGGAACTGCACCGGACAATGATGTTCGAGCGTTTGAACTTTACTTTGAAAGATTGGAAAGAGCGGGTCTTGGGAAAACCAAAAGACCGGACCTGCTGGTATTTCGCACCAGAGACAAATCTTTGGTGGATAAATGCGTCAGGCAAGTAAATGGCCTTAGTGAATTGCCATTCACCCCAGAGGAAGACGAAAGAATTCAGCACTTGCTTGGGCGTGCAATAATCGCGGTTGAATGTGAAAACAGTCTGTGGTTTGCCAAGAGAATGCCGGATTACTCAACCCCCTTCACGCCGCAGAAGAGGCTGGGCGGACGTCCCGGCTTGAAGAAAACCGCCGTTCTACCAACAATTATCCTTAAAGAAGAAGATAGAGGTCCCCTTAAGCAATGGCAGCAAAACAGACAAATACCTATTCACATATGGCATGCATTCTATGATGAGGCATTCGGCATATCAATGGTGCAGGCAGAGGAACTTATCCGCAATGGCGACATTGAGCCTACAAAGCAGGTATTTCAAGCGCCAGGTGGCGCAACAACGGCCAAGATAATTTATAAAATTTACTACAGATATGCTTATCCTCTCGCTGATACCGTGGAAGAACCCAAACTGGTTGCAGATTCTATAACCGACAAGAATGGGCATATTCTCCCCTATGTCAGGTTTGTTGGGGGCAAATCAAGACTCTCACCCAAAGCATTAACCGTTCTGAATTCTATAAGGGAAAAACAATGACCTTTGCACGTGCACACATTCTTCCGCGTTCTGGCACTAAAAGAGAATTGCTCCGGAAAAAGGGACAATTCTGGACTCCTGACTGGATAGCGGACGTGATGGTTGCCTATGTGCTACAAGGCAAACCGGGACGATTGTTCGATCCCGCTGTCGGTCAGGGCGCTTTTTTTCATGCAGCAAAGCGCTATGAACAGGCGAACAGTATTAGTCTTGAATTGCTCGGATATGATATAGACAAAGACGTGGTGAACCAAGCAAGAAAATCCGGATTAAGTGATGGTGATTTGCGTCATGTTGCTATCCGTGATTTTGTCTTGAATCCCCCCGAAGAAACCTTTCCTGCAATAATCGCCAATCCTCCCTATATCCGTCATCACAGACTTACTGTCGAGCAGAAACAGAATTTGAGCGAGTTCGCCTTTAGGGCTACGGGAAGGCGCATTGATGGACGCGCAGGATTGCATGTCTATTTTCTAATCAGGGCGCTTCAATCTCTGGCGCCGGAGGGACGCCTTGCATATATTGTTTCGGCGGATATATGCGAGGGAGTATTTGCGCATGCCCTGTGGCAATGGATCAGCGCTCATTACAGGTTGGATGGGGTAATCACTTTTTCGCCGGAAGCAGCGCCTTTCCCTGATGTTGATACTAATGCGCTGATTTTCTTTCTTAGAAATATGAAACCGATGACAACATTTCCTTGGGTTAAATGTCTGAAGAGAGATGCAAAGAACCTTATAAGTCTTTTTGCAGGAAAAACACATAATGATGATGAGGGACTACAAATCTTTCGTCGAAAATTATCCGAAGCAATTGTCACAGGATTGTCCAGGCCCCCCTTGGAATCTGCTCATGAACACACACTTGGTGATTTTGCCACGGTTATGCGGGGGATCGTCACGGGCGATAACGATTTTTTTTTCATGACGGCTTGTCGCGCCAGAGAATTGGGTATTCCCAACACCTTTCTTACAAAAGCCTTGGGAAGAACCAGAGATGTAATAGGTGAAACTTTTGGAACTGACGATTTGAAGCGTCTCGAGGCGTGTGGACGCCCCACCCAATTGCTTACCATCAATGGACTACGCTTTGATCAACTCCCAACAAGTATCCAGACATACCTGAAGGAAGGCGAGGAAAGAGGCCTGCCAAACAAGCCACTCATAAGGACAAGAAATCCATGGTATCGGATGGAGGTACGCAAAGTCCCACCGATTATGTTTGCATACCTTGGCAGAAGAAATGCGCGATTCATACGAAACTATGCAGGGGTCGTTCCCTTGACGTGCCTGCTATGCGTATATCCAAAAAGCGATGCTTTGGACTTTGTCGAACGCCTGTGGAAAGTCCTGTCGCACCCTGAGACCATCGCAAATCTTAGCATAGTTGGCAAATCGTACGGCGCCGGCGCGATAAAGGTAGAACCTCGGGCATTGGAACGGCTGCCGTTACCCACGGCACTGGTTCAGCGGGAAAAACTGGACAAGTTCATTCATCCAAGGCAAGATGTTCTGGACTTCGGATAATCCAATAAACAACGGAAATTATGAAGTTATGGATGCTCTACAGAAAAACGAACTAAAACGTGATCTGGCCCGGCGGCTTGCGCAGGCGCAGGAGATTCGCAAGGTTGTGGTATTCGGGTCGTTTTTGTACAACGACGCCCCGGACGACATGGATGTGGCGGTTTTTCAGGACAGTTCAGAGGACTATCTCTCGCTTGCCTTGAAATATCGGCGTCTGGCAACGCCTGTTGCCGCGCATATACCCTTGGACATCATCCCCCTGCGCCCCGGAGCGTCAGGGTGTTTTGTGGATGAAATCAACCGGGGCGAGGTGATTTATGAACGGTGATGCAGCAGCATGGCTGCGCTATGCACGGGAAAACCGGCAAGCCGCGGAATTGTGTATTGACGACGGCCTTTTGAACCCTGCGCTGCCCCCACCCTTCAACATGTAATTGTCGGACGGGTCGGACTTGTCGGACTCGTCCGACAAGTCCGACCCGTCCGACAATTACATGTTGAAG
>DSBB01000220.1 GCA_011046175.1 Candidatus Hydrogenedentota bacterium
ATTTACGGCGGCGTTATGGCAATTGGCGTATTGTTGATTTTCATGCACCGGCTGCTGCCCACCGCGCTGGTTGCTTTTTCCATTCCGCTGTCACTTGTGTTTGCGCTGGTATTCATGTTCTTCTCGGCCATGTCCCTCAATATTATCACGATGGTTTCCATGATTATCGCGATGGGTATGCTTGTGGACAATGCCATTGTGGTTGTTGAAAATATTCTGCGACACCGTACGCTTGGCGAACCGATTAAAAGCGCAGTGGTAAATGGGGCAAACGAGGTGAGTTTGGCCATTTTCGCCTCGACTGCGACCACTTGGGTGGTTTTTCTTCCCATGTTCTACATGCAAACCGGGCAAATGTCAATTTTCATGGAGCAGCTCGGAGGACCGCTCATTATGGCGCTGGGCGGCAGTCTGATCGTGGCATTGACAATTATCCCCCTCATTATGAGCAGACTGGAGCAAATAAAGTATAAACCCGCCACAACAGAAGAAGCGCGCGCCGTCGTGCCGGCGCCGCACGGTCTACCACATCAAATAGTGGAATCGGTCGTCGGCGGTTATGCGGTGTTGCTTCGCTGGTGCCTGCGATGGCGGCTGGCATTTCTGCTTGTGATTTTCGGCGCAGTCGTATTTACCGTCCAGTATCCGCTTCAGAATGTTGGAATGCGTTCTTTGCCAAAACTGGACATGCGCGAGATTAGTATTGACATTCCGCTTGATCCGAATTACAGCATGGAAGAAGCGACAGATTTATTCCTGCAATTTGAAGAGGCGTTAAATCAACTTCGAGAAGAACTGGACATAAAGAATCTATTGGTCTATCATGGGAAGCGAGGCGGCGCAATTCATGTTTATTTATATACGGAAGAAGACGGATCGCAGGGGCAAAATCCAACTTTTTCGACTGATGATGTGCTCAACATTCTTTCCGAAAAACTACCGCTGCAAATACCCGGCGGCTCTCTCAACTTTTTTACTGCGGATGTGGGCGATCCCGGGGCCGAAAGAGGTTTGTCGCTCATATTGCGCGGGGACGATATGGCCACGTTGGAATACTATGCCAACATGGTCGCCGAAGCCATGAAACACCTTGAGCATCTGCGTGATATTGAGGTGCGCACATTGCAAAGCAGCCAGGAAATGCAGGTGTGCGTTGACGCGCCCCTGGCGCATCACTTGGGCGTTAGCCCCTTGATGATTGCCCAGACGGTGGACGCGGCATTACGCGGCGTGCGCATGCCATATTTGAAACGGGAAGGGCGTGAAATACCCGTTTGGGCGCAGTTTCGGGAAGAAGACCGCCAATCACAGGCAAATCTGGATACGATTATGTTGCCCGGCTTGCGCGGTGAAATTACCCCGTTGCACCAACTCACCGACTTTCGTAAAGCGCCGTCGCCAAGCTCCATCCGGCGCATCAACGGCAAGAACGTGGTGGTGATAGCAACGCGAACCGACATGCGCAACCTGATGGCGGTGAAGAGAGACTTGCGCGTGTTGATGGAACAAATCGCTCTGCCGCCCATGTATTCGTACATGTTCGGAGACGAGTTCGAGGAACTTGACGAGAACCTGGTCAATTTTACCTTTACATTGCTTATGGCCGTTGTGCTTATCTACTTGGTGATGTGCGCCTTGTTTGAATCATTCATTCTGCCTTTTTCCATTATGACAACTGTTCCGCTTGCGCTGGTGGGCGCCGTGTGGATGCTGTACTTTACAAATATGCCCTTCGATTCCATCTCACTCATTGGATGCATTCTGATGGCCGGCATTATCGTAAACAACGGCATCGTAATTGTTGACCATATACGAAATTTGTGTGTAAACGCGCCGGAACGCGACATGGCAATCGTCCAGGCGGGCAGGGACCGTTTTCGTCCCGTTATGATGACGGCGATTACAACCATCCTGGGGCTGTTGCCTGTGGCGCTGGCGACAACCGGCGGCTCGGCCACATTCGCGGGACTTGGCCGCGCCCTTATCGGCGGGCTTTTGACAGGAACAGCGCTCACGCTGTTTGTTGTTCCGGTTGTATACGGTCTGCTCGACGATCTGAGCCGCTGGGGATTGAATTTTCTCGGGAATATCATTTCAATCCGGCAAGGATGACGCTGATGAAGTGTTCCGAATGGTTCATATAGATAAAGTCGCGGCGGCGGAGATTGTCGTGATTCCCAACTTGAGGCCAGAGGTAAAAACAAAAGCGCATGGGGGCGGAGACTCTGCCCGCCTGAGGATAAAAAGAAGACTATAACGGCGTCTTTTCCAATGTGCATCTCAGGTCAGAAGTCTACGCACAGCATTTTGCCTGCCGCCCTGTGTTGCTGCTATGCTCTTATTGTGCAGACGGTAAGGTTACCATGTGTTTCGGAGAAAATCGTTTTATGAAGGGAATTATTCTGGCTGGAGGCGCAGGCACGCGGCTGCATCCGCTTACCGCAGCCGTGAGCAAGCAATTGCTGCCTGTGTACGACAAGCCAATGGTGTATTACCCGCTGAGTTTGCTCATGATTGCGGGCATACGGGACATTCTCGTCATCAGCACCCCTCACGATTTGCCTTTATATCAACGATTGCTTGGGGATGGTTTGCAGTTCGGTGTTTCGCTGTCCTACGCGGAGCAACCCAAGCCGGGCGGACTGGCGCAGGCGCTTCTCATCGGCGCGGATTTCTGCGGCGACCAACCGGTGGCGCTCGCGCTCGGAGACAACATCCTTTATGGACAGGGACTGACCCCAGTCCTGCGCAAGGCGGCCGCGCTTGAATCGGGGGCGCTGGTATTCGCCTATTATGTGCGCGACCCGCAGCGCTACGGCGTGGTCGAATTTGACAAGGCCATGAATGTGGTAAGCATTGAGGAAAAACCGGCGCATCCCAAGAGCAATTATGTTATTCCGGGACTTTACTTTTACGATAGTGATGCGGTCGCCATGGCGAAGACGCTGAAACCCAGCGCGCGGGGCGAACTCGAAATCACCGACCTGAAC
>DSBB01000533.1 GCA_011046175.1 Candidatus Hydrogenedentota bacterium
GCGAAAATCTTTCATGACTGCGGGCAAAACATCCGTTGACAGCCATGCAAAAACATCCATACACAACCACCATTTTCTATGCATCACCTGCAACCAAGAGCATATATGGGGAAATACAGTTCTCCATGGGCTGATGATATACAGTATTCTACCACGATTTTGCCAACGGGGGACGGTTTGTGTTACATTCCCCATGACGTAGTCTTGTCCACCAATTTTACGCAACATTCGTTATTTACATAAAGCAGGCGTGTTACTGTAATCAGGTTCATAATGATAGAAAAAGGGCACTCCGATGAAACAACATTTTTGGCCGTTTTTTTTGACCGTCGCAGCCGTTTCCATTACAGTCCTTCAAGGCGGGTACGCGGATTATGCGCCCATACCCATAGGTTCCATTGAAGAATTACAGCGAATCGGCCGGGATGAAGACTATCCGCTGAATGGATACTATATATTGACACGCGACATCGAGGCGGAGCACACATCCTACTGGGACGGTGGCGCGGGTTTTGCGCCCATTGGCTGGCGGCTGGAGGAAGACGACTCGCTGGCGTTCAACGGCTGGTTCGACGGGCAGGGGTTCACGATACGGGGTCTGGTCATTAACCGCCCAACCGAACATGGCATAGGTCTTTTCGGGTCCATTGGCGGCGCGGCGGTGGTGGTAAATGTCGGTCTTGAGGGCGGTACCATCACGGGCGGTCACTACGTCGGCGCGTTGGTTGGCGAAAACTGGTCTCAGGAGATAGCCGCCTGTTACGCCTCTGTGGAAGTGAACGGCGTCAGCCGCGTTGGCGGACTTGCTGGCATCAATCGCGGCCTGATTAGCGGATGTTATGCCACGGGCACAGTTTCCGGCGAAGAATATGTCGGCGGTTTGATCGGCCGCAACTATGAAGGCGTAGTGCAGGAATGTCACGCAGCCGGAGCGGTTGCGGGCGTGGCACGCGCAGGGGGGCTGGTGGGTGAAACGATTGAAGGCGCTGTGTATGATTCCTTTTGGGATACAGAGACATCCGGTCAAATTGTGTCCGACGGCGGACTGGGGCTGACTGCCGGGCAGATGACGCAACGGAACATTTATGTCGAGGCCGGCTGGGACTTCTTCGCCCTTTGGCAAATCGCTCCGGGACACCGTTATCCCCGATTTCAATATCAGCGCTGAATCAACATCGGCGACAATTTGATTTCCCCCCGCTGACAGGAGTATTGTACGTTTTTCTTTCCCCGGAACCCCTCAAAGGAGAACTATAATGTATCGTCCCCAAATAAAGGTCCTCGACTGCACTATTCGCGACGGCGGACTAATGAACAATTGGAATTTCTCAAAACCCATGGTAAAAGAAGTGTTCCACGGCCTCGCGCAAGCGGGCGTGGACTACGTTGAACTGGGTTATCGTGTTGACAAAAAGATGTTTTCGCCGAAGGAATTCGGCCCGTGGCGTTTCTGCGACGAGGAGGATTTGCGCGACGTGGCGTATGAGTGCGACACCAAGGTGTCCGTCATGTGCGACGTGGGGCGCACTGATTACGACGCATTCCTGCCTGCGTCCGAATCCATCGTTTCAATGGTGCGCGTGGCAACGTATGTCAAAGACATAGACAAGGCCATCCATCTGATTAAGCATGTAAAATCCTTCGGATACACGGTTACATGCAACGTTATGGCCGTTTCCACCAATCTTGAGCCCGACTTGGATGAAGCGCTTGATCAACTTGCGGAATCCGAGGCGGACGTGGTGTATCTCGTGGACAGCTTCGGCTATTTCTATTCAGAACAGATTCATTATCTGGCGGATAAATATCGCGCAAAGTTCCCGGGCAAGGAGCTGGGCATACACTGTCATGACAACCAAAGGCTCGCTTTCGCGAACACCATCGAGGGCATTATCAAAAACATCAACTATGTGGACGGCTCCATTTATGGGATGGGTCGGGGCGGCGGCAACTGCACCACAGAGCTGCTTCTTGCTTTTCTCAAGAACCCCAAGTTCAGGCTGGCGCCCGTTCTTGCGCTTATTGAAAAATATTTTGTCGAAATGAAGCAGGAATTGAAGTGGGGATATGAGCTGCCATTTATGCTCACGGGCTCGCTGAATAAACATCCCCGTCCCGCGCTCGCTTTCGTAAAGGCCGGAATCGAAGGCAAAAAACAAAGCCTTGTTGATTTCTATAACGAACTGGTCGGTATTGACGATGTCGTATAGCGGCGGGCAAGCGCAATAAGTTGGAGCCGCCCTGCGTGTGCCCGCACATACACGACCGTCATTCCCGCGAAAGCGTATCCAGAGCGGCTTCAGCACTTTTGCATCGCAAAAGAAAATAGGGACTGCATATGTGCAGTCCCTTTCTTTTTGCTATCAGCCAGTCCTTTATTCGACCTTGTATTCCCCTCGATCCACCAATTCAATACGCGCATTCTCAGACGCATCGCCGAGGCGGTTTCCGAGCCTGAGTATTCGGGTGTATCCCCCCGGCCGATCGGCATAAGAGGGCCCAATTTCGACAAAGAGCTTGCGAACGACTTCATCGTCGCGCAGTTTTGCGAAAACACGGCGGCGATTGGCCACCGTATCGGTCTTCGCCAACGTGATAATCGGCTCCGCAAACATCCGCAATTCCTTGGCCTTGTAAACGCCCGTCTCAATGGCGTCGTGCTTAAACAGGGCGACGGCCAGATGCTTGAGTGTCGCCTTGCGGTGGGACATGTCACGGCCAAGCCGTCTGCCGGATTTTCTATGACGCATAAGTATTATTCTCCTTCATCATCATCGGCATATTCGTCGTCATCATAAGACTCGTCGTCCATCTCCTGATCGCCGACGCTGCCGTTGTTGTCCGTTTCTTCTTCATCATCCTTGAGCAAGGGGTTGCGCATTCCAAGGCTCAGTCCCATTGTCTCCAGAATGGATTTTATTTCTCCAAGGGATGTTTTGCCAAAGTTTGGGAACTTCAACATTTCGCTTTCCGTATAAGTCACAAGC
>DSBB01000530.1 GCA_011046175.1 Candidatus Hydrogenedentota bacterium
CTTTTCTTTATCTCCTGCTCTGGTTTGCACAAAATAGGAGTACAGAATAGTGAATCCTGCCTAAAATTTGGAGTACATTTTCTCAATGAGTCAACGAAAGGCTTTCGAGTACATTTTCCGTGAGTCAATTCGAAACATTGACAGGCTTGTTCGTTTGCGGTATACTAACATCACTTTAATAATTGAGTTATGGTGGCAGGAAGCATGAACCGCAATCCAGGTTTTGCATATAAAACGACATCGCCTTCAGGCGGTGAATACAATATGTTGCTGAAATCAGCTAAGACACCCTCGTCATTTATGGAAATTACGAATTTCTTGGATGACCGGGGTTTGCTGTCTTCACCCATTCGGTAATCAGCATTTTTGCGTATTTTCATGCCTTCCCGCCTTCCTATGTACACTGTGTGCAACCGCCCCGGTTCGGGGTAGGGAGGTTCTATGCATGACGCCTTTAATAATCGCTCTGGCGGCGGGCGCCGCCGGAATTGTTTTGGGAACTGCGGCGACGTTTGTCCTGACCCAGATTCGGGCGGGCGGATACGTCAGCAAAGCGCGACGTGAAGCGGCGCAAATCCTATCAGATGCCGAACGCGAAGCGGCATCCGTAAAACGGGACGGCAAAACCGCGCTCAAAGAGTTGGAGATTAATCTTCGGGCCAAACTGGAAGGAGAAGGTCGGGAACTTCGCAAGGAAATGGCGGCGCTGGAGAAACGCATCGCGGCCAAGGAGGAAACAGTAGACAAACGCGCCCAGGCGCTGGACAAGACGGCCTTGGAACTGGGCGCCCAGGAGCGGGCGCTGGTGGCCCGGGAAAAGGAAACGGAAAAAGAGAAAGCCCGGCTGGCTGCGTTAATCAAAGACCAGATGGCAAAACTGGAAGGGATTGCGGGGCTTACCGTTGAACAGGCGCGCAAGGAACTGTATGTGCGTTTGGAGAACGAGGTCAAACGGGATTGCGCGCTCGAGTTGAAGCGCGTCGAGGAAGAGTTGCGCGAGAATGCCGAGAAAAAGGCGCGTTGGATTATTGGCGAGGCGCTGCAACGTTGCGCCGCGGATCACGTGGCGGAAAGCACCGTATCCGTTGTTCCCCTGCCCAACGACGAAATGAAGGGTCGCATCATCGGACGGGAAGGACGCAATATACGCGCCTTGGAAAGCGCCACGGGCATCAATGTAATCATTGACGACACGCCCGAGGCGGTGGTGTTGTCCGGATTCGATCCGGTGCGCCGAGAAACGGCGCGCATTGCGCTGGAACGTCTTATCGAAGACGGTCGCATTCATCCCGCCCGCATCGAGGAAATGGTGGAAAAGGTCGGCCAGGAGATGAATCAGACCATTCGCGAACGGGGTGAACAGGCATGTCTCGAGGCGGATGTCCACGGGTTGCATCCTGAAATCGTGAAGTTGGTCGGACGCCTCAGTTTCCGCACTTCCTATGGCCAGAATGTGCTGCGCCATTCACTGGAAGTATGCCATCTTGCGGGCATCATGGCGGCGGAACTGGGGGTGAATGTGCAGGAGGCCAAACGGGCGGGACTCATCCATGACATTGGCAAGGCGTTGACCCACGAAGTGGAAGGCTCACACGCCGTTCTGGGTCATGATCTGTGCCGCCGCTACGGTGAAAACGAAAATGTCGCCAACGCGGCGGGCGCGCATCATGGGGAGATGCCCATGAATTCGCTGTCCTCCATATTGGTGCAGGCGGCGGACGCCATGTCGGCGGCGCGTCCCGGCGCGCGCAGCGAAATGCTGCAACATTACATCAAGCGCCTGGAGCAATTGGAGAAGCTTGTGGACGAGTTCCCGGGCGTTGAAAAATCGTACGCCATTCAGGCGGGCCGCGAGGTGCGCGTGGTGGTGCAGCCTGACAAGGTGAACGACGCTGAAGCGGCGCAAATGTCCCGTGATCTGGCCCGCAAAGTTGAGACCGAAATGACCTATCCCGGCCAAATCCGAATTACCGTTGTGCGTGAAACCCGCGCCGTGGAAGTGGCGAAGTAACTCAAAGCCCCCGTCAACAATCAAGGCTCCGGCGTTTGCCGGAGCCCTTTTGTTTGCGCCCCGACGACATTAAGGACTGCCTTTTGCTTTCTTGATGTGCCACTTCCTTTCGTGTTAGATTGCGGTGGGGTTTTATGCCGTGTTGTACGTTGTATAACTCTGGGAAATCGCATCATGTCAGATAATAATGCCGATAGCGTTATGCTTGTCCGCCCGCCGTGGTGGCGCACCATTGGCCCTGCATTGATCACCGCCTGCGTGGTGTTCGGTCCGGGAAGTTTGGTCATCAGCGCGAATGTGGGCGCCACTTACGGCTATGAACTGCTTTGGTTGCTGGCGCTGGCCGGCGTACTGATGGGCACGTTCATGACCATGTCCGCCCGGTCGGGCGTGACGGCGGGGGCGAGTCATTTCACCTTGCTTGCCCGCGAGGTGGGGCGTCCCTTTGCCGCGCTTCTGGGGCTGGTGCTCTGTTTGACTTGCGGCGCGTTCCAATTTTCCAACAATCTTGCCATCGCCCTCGCAGTGGGCGCGCTCGCGCCGGAAGAGTACAAATTACCCGTACAGATCATTGCGATGGGAGGATTAAACGCCGTGCTCATGGTGTTTCTGTTCCGGGCGCAGCAAATCTTCAAAACCATCGAAGGCATCATGAAAGTCATGGTGGGCGTGGTGCTGGTGTCGTTTTTGCTCAACCTGTTTGTGGCGTGCCCCGATGTGGCCGGCATGTTGAAAGGGTTGATACCGGGCAAGCCCGAAGGGCTTTCCCTGGGCATTCCGCATATTGTGGAGGGCGCCATCAACGATCCGCTTGTATTGCTTGCGTCGCTGGTGGGCACCACCTTCTCGATGGCGGGGGCGTTCTTTCAGGGGAATCTGGTGCGCGAGAAAGGCTGGGGCAAGGACGACTATGACCGCGGCATCGGCGACGCCATTGCGGGCGTATGCGTTTTGACGCTGGTGAGCGCCATGATCA
>DSBB01000080.1 GCA_011046175.1 Candidatus Hydrogenedentota bacterium
GCATTGAGCATGCTTAGAATTCGGCCAGCGCGCTTTCGGGGATTGCCCAGCAGCGCACCCGTTCGCGACGCCACGTATAGGAAACAGCGACGCCGTCGCGTGTTCGAATGATGGCGGGGTACGAGTATTCATGCCTGCTCTGTATCGGGTCGTCTTCAAAATGGGCTGCCAGCCGCCATGTCGCGCCGTTGTCATGAGATACCGCAAGCGATAAAGGCGTGCGCGGTCCCCAGTTGACGCCCACCGGATTCAAAACCAGCAACAGCCGGCCGTCTTCAAGAAACAGCGCATCCAAGCCGCTGTTGTTGTTGGGCAGGCCGGTATCATACACTGACGACCATGTAGCGCCGTAGTCGCTCGAGTCCGCGCGCCACACGCGGCCCGCGCCCGTCCGCAACAACGCATGCACACGCCCGGGCCCGGATTCCCAGAAGGTTGGCTGAATGGCGCCTTGTCCCCGCAATGTTTGCCGATCTATCTCGAAGTTTGCGGAACGTTGCCAAGTCTTGCCCCGGTCAACGGAACGGTCGGCAAAGGACTCCCAGCGCTGATACTCCGTTGAAGCAGGCGCCAGCCAGGAACCGTCGGAAAGGATAATCGGTTTGTTCTTTACGGGGCCGCGTCCGCCTGCGTCTCCCGGCACAAGTTCCCGCGCTTCTGTCCAGCTCGCGCCGTTATCTTCGGAGGACATCCAATAGGTGCGCCAATGGGGGATTTCAGGGCCCACCTTGAAGAAGAGATGCACCGTCTCTTCTTTGTCGGTAAACAATACAGGGTTCCAGTGGGCGGTATTATCCACCTTTTTGGCAAGATACGGCGGCGTCCAGTCGCCTTCAACCCGACGGGACATCCAGATGCCGACATCCGGGTGTTTCTCTTCCGTTCCCGCGAACCAGGCGGCGATAAGAGTGCCGTCCGCGGCTTGCGTGATTGTGCTGGCATGGCACTGTGAAAAAGCCCGGTCGTCTTCGAAAATAAAGGCGACATCGCCGCCGGCGGCCACGACTCGCCCGGCGAAATTTTCTGCTGACAGCGTATTCTCTTCATTTAATACCGGCGGAACAACCACGGATTCCTCCTTTGATGTTGGCGGCTTCTCGTCTGTCGGCAATGGTTTGTGTGCCGTCCGGGGTTGGTAAGCGCAAGCGCACGACAAAACAAGAGCCATCGCGGCGGTTATGTATGTCCTGTTTCTCATAAAAGTATTCCCATGTTGATTAAGAGCGAGTGTGCGCTGTTTGTCCAAGAACGGCGCAAGATATGCCAAAAACGTCTCGCGTCCCATTATAATAAAAAGAGGCGCAACAGTGCAGTGCTGCGCCTCTTGTGCTGTCGCTGGTTAATCAGAACGGAGCCGGCATGAAACCGTCCTCGGTGTCGTCGGCAACATAATAATAATGGGCGGGCGTATTGTAAAGCTGGATGACCCGAAGCAATTCAGGCAGCGTAATGCGCCAGTCGCCAATGTAATCAGCGCTGTGATTCAGCCCGTCAACAGGTCCTTCACCAATTCCATATCCATCCTCTCCGGCGGGATCCACATGATATTGACCGCTGTTATACAACTGGATTACGCGCAATAACTCGCGCAATGAAATACGCCAGTCGCCGTCCGTATCCGCGCTATGGGCGTATACCTCGGAAAGCAGTTCCGCCAATAGGGTCGGAACCAGCCCCGCGCTGCGCGGCACACCTTCCTGGGTAATAAAAGCGACTTGTCCAAGCAACGTGACGATTCCCGCTGCGTCCGGAGGCGGCAGGAGCTCATAGGAAAGTTCCAACGGGAATATGGGCGCGGCGTCTTCCCAACTGATAAGCAATTTGTTTACGCCCGGTCCAACTTCCTGGGTTACAACAGCCGTTCCTTTATTATGCACCGCGCCTACTGTCCAGCCTTCCGGCAATAATTCGGTGACGCTCAATGCCTCCAGCGCGTCCATGCCGTACTTGTCGGCCACAAGCCGCACCACAATCGGTTCGCCGGGTATGAAGAAGTTGCCGTTGGAAGGACCGATAATTTCGCGCGCGAAATCAACAATGACATCGCGGGGCGTTTCGTTCAAATAGACCAGCCATGACGCTATTTCATCCCATGTAACGTAACCGTCATCGTTGACGTCAAGAAGATCGAATACCCGTTGCGGCAAAGGAACAAGGCGGCGGATTTCCTCGTAACTCAGGGCGTTGTTGCCGTCCACGTCCAGCAGGCGGAAGATGCGTTGCAGCATGGCCAGCAGCCGCGCGGAAAGCATCTCTTCTGTGGGATACGGCAGCACGCCCCAGTCGTCGTCTATCGGCAACAGGGCCAGATCATCACAATCAAGAACCCCGTCCCCGTTGAAGTCAAGTTCGCTGAATATCGCGTAGGGCAGCAAATCCGCCACGTCTTCGTACTGGATAACCCCGTCCTGATTCAGGTCGGCAATGCGCACGATGTCAAACGGCAGTGAATTCACAAACAAATGCAACTCATCCGGCGCCACATAGCCGTCCTTGTCCCGATCAAGAACGTCTATCACCAAGTCCGCATATTCAATTCCCACAAGCGGTTCAACCTCATCATAGTCAATTAACCCGTCTCCGTTCATATCAAGATACGACACGCCGCCGTACACGAGAAACCCGGTCATTTCAGCCGAACCGCAGGGGTTTTCTTCCGTGCCCGGCGCGGGACGCACCATGAAATAAGCGTAGTCTTCACAATCAATAACGCCGTTTCCGTTTATATCAAAACGGGCAAACAACGCCGGCGTAAGATATTCCGACACCTCCTCATATTGGATGAGCCGGTCGCCGTTAAGATCAACGTAAGGGAGCGGATCAAGTCCGAAATCACCGGCAAGATTGATGATTTCATTTCGCGAAATACGCCCGTCAAAATTGGATATAAAAAGAAAATAGGTGTATTCCAGCTCGGGATAGACCCGCTGCACTTCCGCGTAATTCAAATACCCGTCGTGGTTCGTGTCCAATACAAGGATAACAA
>DSBB01000442.1 GCA_011046175.1 Candidatus Hydrogenedentota bacterium
GCCATGGTGCTGCCGGAAGACGCGTCGAACGAACGCATTCGCGCGGCACGCCGGACCATACGCGATTACCTCAAACGGCGCGGCGTGCCCGGCATTGTCAAGGTGGTCAAAGCGCCCGATGTGATGGAAGGGCTGCTGACGCTCATAAACACCTACGGGTTCGGCCCCATTTCCCCCAACACCATTCTCGTGGGCGACACCGAACAAAGCCGCCAGTTCTTGGCGTTTACCAGGCTTATCATGGCCGTGTGGCGGCGGCAGCGCAACTTCATTTTCGTGCGCGAAGGCGTACAGCGCGAAGAAGAAGACGCTCCCGCATTTATTGACCTCTGGTGGCAGGGAAAAGGCCCGAATGCATGGTTCATGCTGGCGTTGGCGCATCTGCTCGGGCAAAACCCGGAATGGGCAAGAACGCCGTTGCGCCTGAGTACCGTCATCCGAACAGCCGAAGAGCGCGAAGAGGCGGAAAACAGGTTGCGCCTGTTCATCCGGCAGGCGCGCATCAGCGCAACATTCCGCGTCATCGAACATGGCGAAGGCGAAATTTTCGACACCATCCGCGCCTGTTCCGCTGAAGCGAGGCTCTGTTTTCTGGGGCTGCGCCCGCCGACACAAGACGAAAGCCCGGAAGACTACAGCGCGTATTATAAAACGCTCCTCGAAAAATCACGCGATTTCCCGCTCACCGCGTTCTGTCTGGCAAATGAGCAAATCGAGTTCAGCCGCATCTTTCTATAGCCTTTACGACTGCAGCCTACAACCACTCCGACGCGCTGACCATGAGCGCGACGGTGGGCAGCACGGGTTCCACGCCGCCAGACATGGCTGCCGTGGCTTGTTCCGGCGTCATCATGTCAATGCCGGGCGCCGCATGGTAACGCACAAAAGCGACATGGCGCATTATTTGGAATGCTGCTTGTGGATTGTTATGATGACAGCACAAACCAGCGAAAGGATGGTACAATGAAACAAGCGGAGCATGTGAGATATCTTATTTTGAGTTCATTTTCGGTTATGATTTTAATCACGCAAGTAAGGTTTAAATTTTGTATTGCCCCATTGATAGAGAATATGATCAAAAAGGAAAGGGGTCATATTGAGTTGTTGACATAACTCGATGGCAAAAATAAACATGGACTTCTGATCAGTAGGCACGCCCACGATAAGTTGAGGGAATTCTTTTTTCAGGCGTTGATCTATTTTGACAAATTGCGGAAACCCAACATTCTTCAAAAAATCAGACATAAGCCCCGGTCCTACGCCAGGAATTGCTCTTGTAAAGATTTCCATGAAGCGCCATGTATATTCTGGGCCCCGCTTTATGGCAGACTCAATCTCACAATAAAACATCTCTATTCCCTGGCCAAGAGCCTGCTCCATCACCTTGGCTGATGCAAGCAATGTATGTCTTATATCCGTCTTCATTTGGCTACCGCTTGTTATATCCAAATCCATGTCTGCAAGGTACTTGGCAAGGGACGCAGGCATCCAATTATATTCATCAAGAAAGCCAGGCTCATTGTAAAGTTTGTGAAGGCATATTGGAATAGTGTCAGCCAGGGGAATATCACCAAGGATACTCTTCAGTTTGTTGCGAATGCGGTGGGGCGGCTGATTGATGCTAAGGACACTGCTTACAAATTCCTTCATCAGACGTGTTTTCGTCGTAGGTTTCTCCGGGTATTGCTTCAACTCCAAGAACCGAATTATATGGTCACGCTCAACAGACTCCATAGGAACATCTTGCCTGTGGGCCAATTTAACTAAAATCTTTCTGCGGCGCTCCAATTCCTCTGATACTTCAGAAATAGTGGTCGCTGTATTAATCGAAGCAGCTATATTTGGCTTATGGCTAATTTGCGTTTTGGGGTTGCCTGTAGACCTCGGATATAGATGTCCTTCCCGATCTTTTCCAGAGGTATTATGCCATTTGCCGGTAGGAGTAAGGACACCACCCTTCAATTCGGCAAACCCCCATCGAATTCCGATAAACGCAGGGTATCGGCATGTATTGTCATTACCATGCATTATTTCCGGCTCACTTTTTCCAAAAAGCAATGCCAGTTGTTTTTGGCGTGTTGGAGTCAGGTCATAGTTTTGTTTTATCCAACTTGTTCTTGCAAAAGGATTGCGGGAAGGATCAATAATACCGGATGCACTTTCCATGTCCACACCTCCGATTACTCAATTTCAGAATGCCATTACTGCTTGCCTCTTGTCGAGTGCGGCCCAAGGGCTTCTGGTGAACAATAGATTCTCAATAGTGATATTATATCATATATTTCCGGAATTCCGTGGACATTTTACTTAATTATATATTATATACAACTTGCTCCCAGTCCAACCAGTCGCCTTCCCCTGGATTTACCCGGAATCGGCGTGCGGCAATTTAAGAAGCCGGCCCTGCACCGTTTCCAAAATAGCGTCCCGCAGGAACATGCTCGCTTTGAGAATTTCTATGCCGATAACTGCGCCCTGTGCGTCCAGTAAACCTGCATTTGAAATAAGGCCACCTGTCCTGTCTTTGTAGGCGAAGACATGTGTCCACGCAGGTCACCGTTTGATATTACTTGATTTGGGGGTGGAAATTCATCATTTGTTCAATGTCCTTGTTCTGTTCAACATATTGGTCTACAGGACTTTGGTTGAATACGATAAAGAGTCGTTAATGATAAACGAACCATTAGCTAAATCACTTTTTCACATTGAGATTCCAAAGAATGCGGGGATTCGATTGCCCAGCGGCGTTGTTGTGGAGCAGGAACAGAACCGGGCAACGCGGGGGAAAATATATATCATCATATTGGCAATGGTGATATTCCTATGTTGTGCGGTATTGTTTATTTGGCGTCAATATCAGCACAGGCAAGTTCTGGGGACATGATCACTTAATTCTTGGTCAGAATCCACCAAGTGCCAGATCTATACAAGTTGATGGAATTAAGTATCATGTCCCCAGAACTCGTAATCTTCGCAGGCTCATGA
>DSBB01000200.1 GCA_011046175.1 Candidatus Hydrogenedentota bacterium
CCGATACCCCGCTCAACCGGTCATGAAAAGCGGCGGCTTCAATAACCATACCTGCATCCTGCAACGCGCCGGACAGAGACGTCTGCGGCGGCGCGTCATGAGGCACAACCACAGATAAAACTGTTGCGTCGAGGCGGCCTTCCATATTGCTCAATGACAGTCCCGGCGGCAACATGGCAAGCGGTACATCGGAAAGGTGTATTGTGCCGGTTAACTCAACACGGGGAGGCTGACTGGCGGCGACATGCGCTTTGCCCCGGAGCGCGGTGTTGCCAAAACGTAATTCATCCAAGTGTACAACGGCGTCCTCATAGCGGAACAAAACGTTTACGTCGTCCAAAAAAAACGGCGGCGCTGTTTCCGTATGGCGATACACCATGCGTCCATGCGACAAGGTTCCGGCGCAATTCGACACGGCAAAACGTTTCTGCTTCAGGTTGTACGCGCCCGTAACTTCGGTAAATTCGAGCGCGGCGCCAATCTCATCCATCTTTCGCGCCTGCGCAGGCGCCAACAACGCCAGCCGCGCCTTGTCCACGCTGCCCGCCGCCCGAATTTCAAAAGCGATGCTGTGCGCGGTGGTATCGGGCGCAATCCACCCTTCCGCCGTCCAGCCCCCGCCCGTGAGTTGCCGAAGCCGCAAGCGACCTTCCTCCACCTCGGCTGCAACACGCACGTCATCCAGCAGCGGCTGTCCCGCGGCGTTTATCACCGAAACGCCCGCTATCATGATTTCGCCGGACGCCAGACGCGGCAGCGGTTCGAGGGAGAGTCCCGCGAGCAGGTCGGTAACAACAACGGCGGCGTCGGACTTGGCGACAAGACGCAAGGACGGGGGAACAAGCAAGTCAACCACCGTCTGCATAAGGGGCATGCCCAGCGTCGCGTTGTGGATGTGCATGGCGGGTTCCGCCTCGCGCACAGGAATGGTGGCGTCCGCATGCAGGATAAAACCCGGCGACTGCCAACGCAGATCATTAACAATAAACGCGTCCCGCTGCCACCATGCGTTGGCGGTGAAAGCGCCCTGAACAGGGGAGGCATTCGAAAAAAACGCGGCGCTGCCCGCCAGCGTCAAGGCGATGTCGTCCATGCTGTCCCCCGTAAAAGACGCACGCCCTTCCACAACAATCTCCGGCAGCAGCGCCGCTCGATTCAGCGCAAAGGCTTTGCGGAAGGTCAATGCCGCGTCGCCGGACACGCCGAGCGGAGCGCCTTTACGGCGTGTGAACCGCGCTGACACCGTCAGATGCGACCCGTCACCCAGGGGAAGCAGCGCCGCTGTAATCACCGCATCCACCTGCGGCGATGTCGCGTTGTCAAGCCGCGCATCGCCCGCCGCCAGCACAACATCCCCCAGCATAATCCGCATATGCCGCACCGTTACCGCGTCAATTTCAATTTGTATCCACGACGGCGGCATATCGCGACGTTGCGCCTGATGTTCGCGCATGGCGTCCACCAGCATATCCAGCCGGTCCGCAGCAAGCAGCGGCGCTTCCGGCAGCGCGAGTGTTGCGGCGCGCACATAAGCATGCGTAACGCGCAATTCACCACGCGTCAAACTTCGCAGATCAAGAAGCGCCTCGCACACGTCCGCATCGAGATGGGCGTCATCGGGACCAATACGCACACCGTGAAGCGCAACACCCGGATTGGGAAGAAGCCGTAAGCCCAGCGCATCAATGCTCGCGGGCAACCCGACCATTGCGGTTAAGCGCCCCTCGAGTTCCGACCGAATACGCTCTGAATTCAACAGAAAGTACGCCGTTATATACAGCAACAGCGCCACCACCAACAAGAAACACAGCAGAACCACAACAATTTTGCGGCCTTTTCCCGGTCCGCGTTGTTCTGCGGTGTTTACTGCGTTCATTAGCGGTTCGGCGTTATGGGACATATAAGACTCTTGAGACATATGGAATACGCTGCGACGCGCTCTCTGCCGTTTGTGGCGTTTTCTACAATGCTTCGTCAACGGCTGTTATTGTAAACAGAGCGGGGGCGCAAAAGAAAAGGCGCCGCTTGCGAAATCACAAGCGGCGCGAAAATTTTCTGGCGGAGACGACGAGACTCGAACTCGCGACCTCCGGCGTGACAGGCCGGCGTTCTAACCGACTGAACTACGTCTCCGCATAAAGAGGGGGTACCTTGCTCAAAGCGGAAAAAGAATAGCAAATGCGCGGCGTGTTTTGCAAATTTACGGTGCCCTCCGTTTTACGCAGGACCTCCTGCCGGGCGCATCCGTTTAACCAAACGCCACGCTCCGAGCGTCGCCATGAGGAGCGCTCCCAAAACAAGCGGCGCGCCACCGGGCGCCGGCATGGACTCCTGCACGATTACCGTAAAACGAGGCGACTCCGCCAGCGCAACATCGTCAGTAATCACGCAAAAAAACTCCGCGCCGGAATCGGCCAATGCCGCCGTAAACGCATAGGTCGGCTGGTTGTCGCCCACGGGCGCGTCCGCTTTCTCGTCGGAGACGCGATACCACTGATAACTTAATGTGCCGACGCCGCCCACCGATTGAACGGCAAGCAGCACCGTTTCACCGGGCGCCGCATACAACGTCGTGCTGTCGGTGGCGCTGACGGCCTGTGGAAGCGGCAGCGTGAACACGCCGTCCGCGCAACTAAAATGGATGTCGCCGTTTCGATAGCGCACCGTTTCAAGCCGTCCGCCATATTCACCGACAACAAAGGGGGTTGCCGACGCCGCTTCATAAAACAACAGTCGGCTGGGAGAATCCCATGCCGTGGCGGTGACATAAAGGTTGCCCGCCCCATCCGTAGCCATGCCCGTGGCGCCGTCATACGGCGCGGGCAATACCGCCCATTCATTGCCCGCTGCCGCCAGGGCTGCGTTTGCCGGATCAGCCAGCGCCGCCGCCACTGCCGCCGCGTCCCAACGGTAAATGGTTGCCGTTCCACTGTAGACATATCCGTGCGCGTAATACAGGTTGCCGGCATCGTCAAAGGCG
>DSBB01000073.1 GCA_011046175.1 Candidatus Hydrogenedentota bacterium
ACCGTTTATTTCAGGATTTTTTCAACGCGAAGACGCAAAGGCGCAACAACAGGCTACTGACAACATGAGGAATGCCGTTGCTGACCCGCCATGCGCGGCAGTTGCTTTGCGCACAAGCGGGAGACCTACGGTAGGCTGCGTGGCACGGTCTGGACTTGTCCGCCGTGGCGGAGACCGGCCACAACGGGTGGGGAGACCTACGGTCGGCTGCATGGGTGGTGCCACAACAAACTGGATGTGAGGGCGAAGGGGAAGGGGAATAGGGCTGACAAGGATTGACCCGTATGAAGACGCTGCAGTATGCAACAATATTGGTTGTGCTCGGCATAGGAGGCATTTTATGCGCTTTTCCTGCGTGCGCAGGGGTTTGGTATGTGGACAAGGCTGCGCCGCCCGGTGGCGACGGGACAGCCTGGAGTACCGCATTTACGGAAATCCAGCCCGCTATTGGTGCCGCCTACAACGATGGCGGTGGCGAGGTTTGGATTCGCGCAGGCGTCTATGACGAAAATCGAACGGGGCTCTATGGTTCTTTGACTCTCCGCAATGGGGTGTCACTGTATGGCGGGTTTGATGGCATGGAGGATCGGCGTGAAGAGCGCGATTGGGTCAAACAGGAAACGGTAATTGACGGCAGCACCGCTTGGGGTGGAGCACAGGCCGATCGTGTTGTGTATGGGACACGAATTAATAATGTTGCCATCGATGGCTTTGTAGTGCGGAATGGTTTGTCGTCGGGAATTACTCTCTCATCGGAGGGGCAGGCAACAATCGCAAACTGTCTCATAACGAAAATTGGCGCATGGCCGGGAAGCGGCATCTCGATAAGTGGAGAGGATGCTTGCATTCACAACGTGCGGTTTATTGAGAATGCCGGCGCTGCATTACATATCAGCCAAGGAACCATTCTTGTGGCCAATTGCTTTTTCTTTCAAAACGGGGCGGGAGTAGAAGCAGGGTCTTCAGACTTGCTCATGATGGATTGTGAGTTTATCGAGAATGCATCGGCCCTCTATCTTTTTTCGGGCGGGCGCTTTGAGCGCTGCACTTTTCATAGGAATACAGGGCGTTATGAGGGTGCGGTCAGTTATGTTCGCTATACGGTCGGCGACCCACGAATCTTTATTAACTGTGTTTTTGCGGAAAACTATTCTTTTCACACAGAAGGCAATCCGAACCCCTCGAGCGGTCGCGGCGGGGCTGTTCTATACACAGCGTCATAAATAATTGCGCATAAAGTCTTGATTTTGGTATGCTGCTTCCTGAAAGGAGGCGGCTATGCGACGACTGGAGATTACGGATGCAGACATTATGCAGGTGGCGATTCAACAGGAGATTGTACGTTCGGAGGAGTCGCGTTATGACCACCGGCTGCATGGCGTCTTGCTGGTGTGTTCGGGATTGAGTCCCTATGAAGTGGCGGAATTGTTTGGACAGAGTGCGCGCACGGTTCAATACTGGGTTCAACGCTTCGAAAGGCATGGTTTCGCGGGCCTGCAGGACGCTGAAAGGCCTGGACGTCCTGCGACGCTCGACGCCGCGATGTTGGAGCGAGTGGGCCAAGACCTGCGGGGCGATCCGCGGGGACTGGGCTATACCCAAAACCTGTGGGATGGAAAACTCCTCAGTCATCATCTCGATGCGGCGTACGGCGTGCGCTTGGGCGTGCGCCAATGCCAGCGCTTGTTCACGCAATTGGGATTTCGCCGACGCAAGCCGCGCCCGCTTATTGCCCAGGCGGACCCGGAAGCCCAGCGGGCATATAAAAAAACTCCGGCGCATCGCGCAAAACGATGACATGGATCTTTGGTGTGAAGACGAATGCCACTTCCAGCAACACGGTTCACGATGCACGATGTGGATACCTCCCGAGGACACCGATCCGGTCTTGCTTCATGCCCCGACGCGCAAGAGTGTGGCGCTGCTCGGAGCCGTTCGTGTTCAAGACGGATGCTTTGTGCCGCGCCGCGAAGAAACCTTTGACGCGTCGTCTTTTGAGGTGTTCCTGGAACAACTGGTGCGCCACCGACGGAAGAACCGAAAGATGCTGGTCGTTGTGGACAACGCGCGGTGGCGCCATGCCCGACAGTTGCAACCGTGGTTGCATGAACACCGACACGTTATGCAACTGGACTTTCTGCCACCGTATAGCCCGGATTTGAATCCTGTAGAACGGGTGTGGAAGCTCACACGTTACCAGTGTACCCATAACCGCTATTTCCCAGCCCTTGAAGATCTCGTTGCTGCGGTTTGGAACCATTTCAATCTCTGGACGAAACCGAACGAAACATTGAGAAGATTATGCGCAATTATTTAAGACGCCGTGTATAAGTTACACTTGGTGCTCCTGTGACGATAAGCAAGCATTTTGTCAGGAGAAGATGAATGGGAAAATCGAGGAAGGAAAAAATGAGGGTGATGGCGACGGACCATATCCTTGTCCTTTGCCGCTGGAGTGGGGCTGCTGTTCATGTCCGCCGAATTTCATAAACTGCACTTTTGTAGGCAACCGCGCGGACAGAGGCGGGGGAGCAATATATTTTCGCAATGACTGGACGTCTAATTGGGTTCCTTCGATGACGCACATTGCCAACTGCATTTTCTGGGATAATGGTGAAGAACCGCTTGGCGGAATATTGCCTTCAGTGAGTTACTGCATCATCGAAGGCGGCTTTCCCGGAACTTCAAACTATTCTTTTGATCCAAAATTTGTTGATGCCGCCAATGGCGACTATCGCCTGCGTCCGGACTCCCCGGCGATTGACAGGGGGCGGGACACAAGCCTGCCCGAGTTCGGGGGCGTGGTGGATGATATGTTTGGGTGTCCGCGCGGTTATGACGGCGACGGATGGCCCCCGGTCTTTGGCGATGGCTCGGACTATGACATCGGCGCATATGAATATGTGCCGGGTTGCACGCCGTTATTGCCATGGCAACACGCGGCGGACCGCGACAGCAATGGACAAATTGAATTG
>DSBB01000245.1 GCA_011046175.1 Candidatus Hydrogenedentota bacterium
ATTGTGTGATTGACGGAGGCATGTCCGCCGAAGTGGAGCGTCTTCATCAGGCGTTGCGCGGCGCGGCTGAAAATCTCGACAAGGTCGTCAATCTTGTAAAGGAACGGGTGGGCGAGGTGCAGGCGAACATCTTTCTTGCCCAGAAAATGATCATTGAAGACAAGACGCTTGCGCGGGAGGCCGCGGAAAAAATAGAGAAAGAGCATATGAACGCTGAAGCGGCCTGCGTGGACGTGCTTGATTCGTATGAAGCCCGGCTGCTCGAAGTGGATGACGAATACCTGAAAGACCGGGCATCGGATATTGGCGAAGCGCGGCATCGCATTCTTGATTCATTCCGCAGGCAACGAGGCGACGGAGACGGGTATTCTGCCAGGCCGTCCGACGCCGGGACGCATGGAACGCCGCTCATCATCGTGGCCGAGGAATTGACGCCGGGGGAGACGGTGGCGTTCAACCAGGAGAATACGGCGGGCTTCCTGACGGAACGGGGCGGGCCGGCGTCGCACGTGGCCATTCTGGCGCGCGCCATGGGCATACCCGCGATCAGCGGCGTGCCGGCGTTGCTGCGTAAAATAGGCCCGGACGATCACGTCATTATCAATGGAACAACCGGCGAATGCATCATCAACCCGGCCCGGCAAACCCTGAATTTATACCCGGCGCTCGGGCGGCTTGCGCCGAAACGCAAAATTGCCGTGCCGAAGGTGCCAGGATTCCCCGTATATGCAAACATCAACACCTCGAACGAGGTGGAACTGGCGCTGAGCATGAACGCCGAGGGCATCGGCCTTTACCGCACCGAGTTCGAGTTTATCCTGGCGGACAAAGTTCTGAACGAAGAGGAGCAATATGAACGGTATGCGCATGTGGTCAAGCGCATGGAAGGAAAACCGGTGTACATCCGGCTTGCGGATTTGGGCGGCGACAAGGCGGCGCACTTTCTCAGCCTTCCCGCAGAAGAGAATCCGGCGCTGGGATATCGCGGGGCGCGGCTGCTGCTGGGACAGCCCGAACTGCTGGGCGCGCAGGCCAGGGCCATCGCGCGGGCGGCGGCGCTCGGCCCCGTTCACGTTATCTATCCAATGATAGTGGATGAGCAGCAATTCTTGAAATTGCGCACCCGCTTTTTGCAAAGTATTCAAGGCGTGGAGTCAGGGCAAATCACGCATGGAGTCATGTTTGAAGTGCCCGCAGCCTGTATTTGCGCCGAAAATCTGCTCCAAGCGGCGGACTTCGGCAGCATCGGCACAAACGACTTGGTGCAGTATCTGCTTGCCGTGGACCGCGACAACGGACTGATGGCCGCCGACTACGACTCCGACCGTCCGGCATTTTGGAGAATCATCGAACATATTGTGGATGCCGCGGCGCAATACGGACGCCCCTTGTCGGTGTGCGGCGAGATGGGGGGGCAGCCGCAGCTTCTGCCCAAACTGATTGCGCGCCGCATTCGTTGTGTCAGCGTCAGCCCGCGTCTCATCGGATTGGCGCGTTTAACGGCGCGGCGCGCGTTGCAAGCAAAAAAGTAGGAAAAACCGCGATTCGGCGCGCATGCCGGGCAGACACCGCGCTGTCGCAAGGAGTAACGGATTTTGAAGACACAAAGCTCGATTCGACGTATGACACGGCAGCGGCGCCTCCTCTTGGATACGCTTGATCGCAAGAACTGGCACCCAACCGCCGATGAAGTGTATCGAATTGTCAAAATGAAGGCGCCAAGGGTAAGTCTCGGGACGGTGTATCGCAATCTGGACATCTTGTCAAAAGAGGGTGTCATCACCAAAATCGAAGAAGCCGGCTCACAGCGGCGGTATGACGGAAACCCCAGACCGCATTATCACGTCCATTGCCTCAAGTGCGGCGCTATTGCCGACATGCCGGACGAGGCCGCGCGCTGGCTGAACATTCCGAAAATGGAATTGCCCGATTTCAAGATTACGGGACATCGTCTCATATTTGAAGGGTATTGCGCGCACTGCCAGGATAAGGAAGAAATGGATGGCAAAGGGAATTGATGCGTGCTTCCCGGCGTTTACAATGCAAAAGGAGCGTTTGCGCCCCAAAAACAACAACGAGGAGAAAACAAGACATGATGAAAGCAGAACTGCAGAAAGCCTTTAACAAACAGATTAACGAGGAACTGTTTTCCGCTTATTTGTATGCGGCGATGGTGAATTTCTTTGAGGGAAAAAACCTCAAGGGCTTCGCCAACTGGATGCGCGCGCAGACGGTCGAGGAACTCAATCACGCGAACAAACTCATCGGCTATCTGCATGAGCGCGGCGCGGACGTGAAACTGGACGCCATCGCCAAACCCACGGCAACGTGGAAGAATACGCTGTCCGCATTCGAAGCCGCTTACAAACATGAATGTCATATCACGGCGTGCATCAACAAGCTGCATGCCCTTGCCACAAAAGTCAACGACCCGGCTGCCGTCATTTTCTTGAATTGGTTTGTCAGCGAACAGGTCGAGGAAGAGGCGAACGCCGACGAAATCGTGCAGCAACTGAAGCTTGCCGGCGACGCGCCAGGACCGCTGTTCATGCTGAACCGGGAGTTGGGCGCGCGTATGCCGGTGTTTACCGCCGATCCTGAAGCGGAGTAGCCTGAAAACAAGCGGCTGCCGAAGACGACAGAGCGCGCCGGAGCGCGGCTTGTGACGCAGCCCATGCTTACATCATTGTTTTCGGTCACAGTTTTCGGACGACAAGTCCTGATGCGGGCATTGCCCCCAACCCAGATAGGCGCTTAACACCGGGTGGCTGACAATTTTTTGTCAGTTTGCCGCATGTTGTTCATATAATTTCGTTTGTTAGCATAAAGAGCGCAAGGATTACCTTTTGCGGCTGCGCCGCAGGCGCCGCTTCTTCCGGGCGAAGTCCCGGACGAAGCGTAGTACCTTATCGGCCAGAAACCGCGATCAAGAAAAAGAAGTTGGGTATGTTG
>DSBB01000261.1 GCA_011046175.1 Candidatus Hydrogenedentota bacterium
GCATAACAATATATCCGCCCCAAGAGGGTGAAGATTTGAACCACGTTCAATCCCGCGCCGTCATCGGGCGCAAGGTTCAGCATTTTGATGTTGTCTCCGGATGCGCTGCTGCGCCACACCCGCCGCCCATGGATGCCGTCATCGGCGGAAAAGTACACCCACTCGCCGACCGACAGGAAGAGATCAGGATTTGAAGCGCATGGGCCAGGGCAAAGATCTTTCAAGATGCGGCAATCTCTGCCGTTTGGATCATAAACCCAGGGTTCACGCCCGTGTTCGTCATCCTGCGCGATGCCATTGAAATACTCCATATAGGTAACACTTTAGCAGAATGGCATGGATTGTCGGGACGCACTATATGGCCTTTTACATTCCCCGCTGCACGCCACTCCGCCAAAATCTAACCCATATGGATATTATGTCAATACAGGGATCTTCCGTTTTCTGTGTTGGGTTGCATGATTTCAGCCGGGCATTGATGGCTTCGGTAATGGTGTGGCAAGCCCCGCTTTCCGCGAGCAGGGGCGCAGGGGTCTGAGCCATTCACCTACACCCTGTGTGTAGCGCGCGGGTATACAGCGCCCCGCTTTGTCTGTTCGTGTTCGTCCGTGTCCGACCGTGTCCCGCCCGGCCAACCCATACGCAGGGGACCTAAAATGGCTGTCGCGCCATCTTGCCGCCCCACGCTGTCAGGAGGATTCCGCCGAGGTCTTTTCCAACAGATGCCATTGTTCGATGTAGCGGATTTGGCCCAGAAATTTCTGCTGCGGTGTTTGCACATGCCGCTCCACGCGGTAACCGCGGAAGCGCTTCAGCCACCAGACGCGAAAACGTGATCCCGTGATGATCAAGGACCGTCCATCTCGTGCTTGATTACTCATCGGCGTGCCCTCCTTTTGGAAGACGGTTTCGCTTTGCCCCCTTTTTCGTTTCGCCGTTCACACATGCGATGCCAAGCGTCTGTATAGATGTGTCTGTCCCCATTTTGCGTTAAATCGACAGACCCTTTGGTGGGGACCAAGGGCAACGGATGCGGCGCGGGAGCGCCGCTGAGGTGCATTACACTACACCGCGGGAGCGGTGTAACGAGAGGTGGGGATAAAAACACATGCCCCGGCGGGACGTATTTCTCCCCGCCGGGGCGCAATGTCTTCTTTCAGGCGCAATCAGTGGCTCACACGCCGTCAGGATTGATCGTCGTGACCAGCCACGCCTTCTGCTTCTTACCGTCCACTTCGATTTCGCGTTTGCCGAGAACCAGTTCCACGGAGATGGACCCCGCCGGGCCGCTCAGGTCAACCGGATAGGCCGACGCCGTCTCACCATCGGGGTCCATGCTGATGGACACGCGGTCCAGATGGCACTCGCCGTCGTCCGCATAGCCCATGCTGATCCCCATGTCCAGCATCTCGCGCGCGGTTGCCTTGTCGGGAACCTGATCATGCGAGAAATCTTCCGCAAAAGTCGCCATCAGCATGTCCAGATTCTGGGACTCCAGCGCCGTCTTGACCTTCTGCAATGTGGAATTGATCAACTCCTCATCCGTCGGCCCTTTCCCCATTGTTGCGCAACCCGCCACGATAAGCGCCGCCGCGACACACAATGCAAGTCGTTTTACCATGGATTCATTTCTCCTTGCTTTTGCTGTTTGCAAATACCGGTAGCCGGATTCGCCACACTGCTTCAACCAGGCATTCGCATAATCGGCGGGACAGCGCCTGAAATTGCCGCTAAAAGCCCCTGGAGATTCAGGAGTTCCTTTCAAACACACGCCCAAAAGCCTAATGACGCAAACGCCTCACACCATGAACATATTTTAATGACTCGCCAAAGTCCGTCTTGGTTTCAGGCGCCCCGAAACACGCACTGTCAGGGAAGACACATCGCGTTCTCATCTGAGATCGCAAGCACCAATTAATACCAATCGCTCGTAATACGCGATTATATCTCCGCAAATACCGCAACTTTTTCTCTATAAAGAAAGAAAATACTCATAATACGCACTTTCTTGGAAAATTATCTCTTGAAAAGTTTTTACATTTAACGTATGATTGAAAACGTACTGATATGGGGGAGGAGATGGCGCATTGGAACGCAAGGGTAGAAGAGAATCGTTGTCTTTTTGTTTGGGCAGTAAGCGTTGACGGATCGCTCTGGTCACAGGGCGGGTGGACGACGCCGTTGAATTGCCGGAAAGGAGGTGTGAGGAGAATCAACAATGGTGCAGGATGATTTTCGTTTTTCTGATTACCCAACAGAGAAGGAATGTGAGTCATGAAACAGAGAGGTTTTACGCTGATTGAGTTGCTTGTTGTGATTGCCATCATCGGGATACTGGCGGCGATTTTGTTGCCGGCGCTGGCGCGCGCGCGCGAGGCGGCGCGGCGTTCAAGTTGTCAGAACAACCTGAAGCAGATGGGGCTGGTGTTCAAGATGTATTCCAACGAAGCCAAGGGCGAACGCTTCCCCTCAATGGCCTACCGGATTTCCTATCAAATGCAGGCGCCGCAGCCGGATGTGGCGACCTACCTCCAATGCGGCTACAACAATCCATACACACCGCCGCCGACGGGGGATGCGGAGTTCATCTTTGACGGTCCATCGGTGTATCCTGAATACCTGACAGACCTCAATGTGCTGATTTGCCCGTCGGATTCCACGGGCAAGCAGGCGATTGATCCGAATACCGGGTTTTTCTACGACCAAGTGGAATTGTCTTTGGGCAATACCGGGGTAGTGGACCCCTGCGCGTTCACGGCGGAATCCTACATGTATGTGGCGTGGGCGCTGAGCGGCAAGCCCGGCGAGGATTACCTGAATCCGGGCATGGACCCGAACGCGCCGATTGCAGACCCGACAACCCTGCTCTACGCGGATACGGTGCTGAGTGTGAATTTCGTGATGAAAATCGCAGAGATTATTGCGCAGCAGGCCGCGGC
>DSBB01000013.1 GCA_011046175.1 Candidatus Hydrogenedentota bacterium
ATATGATAGACGGCAAAGGAATAACATTTTACATACAGTCAATAAGCCGCTGACGGCGCTTGCGCAAAGATGCATGAACCATGACGTTTTTTGTCGTTCATAAATGTTGCAGATGTCGTGTCAGTTTGCATGTGTTTGTTGGCGTTATACTTTTTTTATTTTCATACGTTATACTTTTATTGCATTCATACGGCAGAGGTTCTCTACGATGTCAAGACGGCACAAGGGTTTAATCATCGAGGTATGGGATACCTTGCGAGACAAACACCGGCCGCCGGGTCAAGCCATCGTATGACCCCTTGGGGAAGAAATACATGGCGGACAACATACAAGATTTATGCGGCACGTTAATCGGTGATCGCTACCGTATCATACGCGTCTTGGGCGAGGGCGGCATGGGTGCGGTGTATCTGGCCGACGACAACGACTTGTGGCGGCAGGTTGCCATCAAGGTGCTGCGGGAATCGCTTCAGGATACGCCCGCGCTGGCGCGTCGCCTCGAAATGGAATGCACGCTGCTGGCGCAGCTCGGCTCACACCCCAATATCGTCACCCTTCTTGACCGGCAGACTATTGACGGCAAAACGATTCTTGTCATGGAATATGTGCCCGGTGAAGACTTGGCCGAGATCATCGAGCGCACCTTCCAGCGAACGCCCTATCAAAAAGGCGGCGGGCAATCTGAAAAAGCCCTTATGCTTACGCCGCGCAACGCCATCCTCATCGCCATGCAGTGCCTGAAGGCGTTGGACTACGCCCACAGCAAGGGCGTGCTGCACCGCGACATAAAACCCAGCAACCTCATGGTGCGCAAGGACCACAGCGGCAATATTATCGCCAAACTGATGGACTTCGGCATTGCAAAAACATTGAAGCAAAGTTCCGTTGACACTGCATTTACGCGCCTTACCAAAACGGAGGACCGCGCGCCGGGAACGCCCGCATACATGGCGCCCGAGCAAATCGAGCCCGACCGGTTTGGCGCCATCGGCGCGGCCACGGACATATACGCCTTCGGCGTTATGTTTTTCGAGATGCTCACGGGCCAGCTGCCGTTTACCGGCGGATTCACTGAGTTGATGCACGCCCACACCAACGTGAGACCGCCCAGCCCGCGCGAGGTAAATCCGGTCATCAAACCGGAACTCGCCCATGTCGTCATCCGCGCCATGCAGAAATCGCCCGCCAACCGCTTCAAAACGGCCGGCGAAATGCTTGCCGCGTTGCAGACGGCGGTCGGAATGAGCGCAACAGACGCCATGCATTCCAGCACGTCCGCCAAGTTGGCGTTCCAAACCCCCGAAAACCGTAAAGCGTTGCGCCTGCCGTCGCGGCGGGTTTTTTTGTTGCTTGCCCTGGCGATTATACTGGCGGTGGGCTATTGGCAGAATGTGCCCGGAATGTTTTTCCAGAACGAGGTTGTCACCACCTCCGGGTCGTCCCATGAAATAACCCTTGAACAGGCGCGAAGCGTTTGCCTGTCCCTCAGAAGCGCGGCGGACCAAACCAGCGTACATGAGTATGCCAGAAGCGAATGGGCCATGGCGGAACGCGTTATGGAGCGCGCTGAAGAAGCGCAAGACCCTTCCGAGGCGATACGCTTGTTTACCGAAGCAGGACGCCTTTTTGGCAGCACTCCGGGCGTGGCGTATGAGCGGGAACGAAAAGCCAGAGAACGCGCCGAAGCGCTGGAAAATTTCCGGCGCGATCAAACTGAAGTGCAACGAAAAGAAGAAAACCAACGGTTTGCGAGCGCCACAAAAACCGTTGATTTGGGCGACGGCGTCACAATGGAATTTGTCTGGATTCCGCCCGGCAGTTTTCTCATGGGCACCAGGGGCATTTCACGCGCTTCGCGCGTGGGAACGCGCGGCACGGTGCCGCCGGACGAAACGCCCGCGCGCACGGTGAAACTTACGCAGGGCTTCTGGATGGCGCAGTACGAAATTACCCAGGAACAATGGGTGAAGATGATGGGCGCAAATCCCTCCCGTTTTGCCGATAACCCGAAACGCCCCGTGGAACAGATCAGCTGGAGTGACTGCCAGTTGTTTATCGAGCGCCTGAATCAAACCGTCAAGGACGGCGTTTTCAGATTGCCGACCGAGGCTGAATGGGAATACGCCTGCCGGGCCGGCGCCAGCACGACGTTTAATTGCGGCAACGATTTGGCGCACCTGCCGGATTACGCATGGTATGCGGCAAACAGCGGCGCCACCACTCAACCCGTGGGAACGAAAAAGCCGAACTCGTGGGGACTCCATGATATGCACGGCAATGTGGCCGAATGGGTTCAGGATTGGTATGATCCGACGGCGTACGGCAGCGGCGCTGTGACAAATCCGTTTGGCCCGGACTCGGGCGTGTTCAAGGTTCGGCGCGGCGGCGCGTGGAGCAACCATCACTCGCGGTTGCGGTCCGCGGCGCGAGAGAAAGATTTGCCCGAACAAAGATCGGATATGTTTGGAGCGCGCGTTATATTGGTTCCGAATTAAAGCGGCTTATTCATCCTAAAAATGCAGTTGAATGCCTTTGATTTATAAAAAGCCCTTTGTGTGGCGCATAAACGGATAATGTGCGAGCGTCCCACTGGGCGAGTCAAATTGTGACCGTCATTGCGAGGAACTGTTTTTTTCGGGTTCATGTGATGTGGCATTCTCCCCGCATGAGATTTTGGAATACAATGTGGCAAGGCTCCGGCGTATACGCAGAGGGTGAACATCCGCGATGGCCTTTTTGGTTTTTGTTCGCGGCGTTTTATTACAATATGGACATTCCTGCGTTTGTGCAAGGAGCCAAAGCCAACGGCGGTTTCGTTTGATGCGGCCATGCCACATGCGAGGTTGACAGGACGCATGCGGACGGGATGCGGGATGTTTTGGGACAACGGTGCGTTGCAGCGCAAAAGAAAGGTTTTGGCAATGAGACAAAATGAT
>DSBB01000418.1 GCA_011046175.1 Candidatus Hydrogenedentota bacterium
GGCGTATACCGCATCGTTCGCCTCTCCATGATTCTTATTTGATCATACGATCCTTACCACATAACAAAATGCCCAGGCGAACGGCAATTTTCCCGGCCTGTCGCTCCACCGTGGTTTAGCCCACGCTGATTCTCGCCAGTCACGACATGCCCTGCATGAAGAATACTATGCCATATCCAAAATAATAATTCAAGTAATCACCGCATCAATTTTTCACATTTTCGGAACCGCCCATTTATTCCCGCGTTATCAGACACTAACGAAAACGCTTGTTATCATCACTCCCTTTTTTGGCTTTGACCCTTGTAAACGGGTACTATAACGTGAGATAAACTCTAGAATGGAACACATGCCAGTGTTGTTCCGAACATGAACATTGCTTATGGGAACGACAAAAGGCGGAGAACACGCATGACCAATAAAAAAATGGAAAAACAGGGATTCATCGCCCAAGATAGAGCGCTGCCGTTTCGGGGACCGGAAGAAATAGACGCCGAGTGTCTCGAATGTTTTGATTATGAATACGCCGACACGCCTCACGGAAGCCGCATGGAAATCATAACGGAGACGGATGAGTTCACCTCGGTTTGTCCTTATTCGGGCTTGCCCGATTTTGCGCGCGTAGTCATTACATACGTACCGGACAGACAGTGCTTGGAATTGCGTTCACTGAAGTACTACCTGCTTTCTTATAGAAATGTGGGCATCTGGTACGAGCATCTGGTGAATCGAATGTTGGAAGACCTTGTCGCCGCCTGTCATCCCCGCCGCATGAAAGTGGAGATTTACTGCAAGCCGCGCGGCGGTTTGGTCAGCGCCGTATCAGCATGTTATGAAGCGTCCAAAACAATATAGCCTTTGGATTCGCGCCTGGTGGACAACGCCGTCCGCCAACGGTCATAAACAATATGAGTCTCACTACTATGGAAACCGCGAAAGAGCAAACATATCTCAATTATCTGCTTCCCGCGATTGTGATAATTGTTGCGGCGCTCCTGCGGACGCTCTATCTCGCGGAGATTGTTCAGGCGCCTTCATTCAGCCATCCAATATATGACCCGGAATACAACGCATACTGGGCAAGGGGTCTTGCTACGGGCGATTGGACGCCGCCGGAAGGGGTAAATGACCCCGAAATAACCACAACGCCTCACGGACGGCCGCCCGGTTATCCTTGGTTTCTGACCGCAATCTATATCGTGTTCGGCGTAAACGATCACGCCCCTCGTATAATTCAAATGATGCTGGGCGTCGTCAACGCATTGCTGCTTTTTCATATTGGCAAGAGATTGTTTGGGCGCACAACAGGATTTGTCGCAGGTTTGTTCATGGCAACGTATTGGGTATTCCCATACTTTGAAGGTTTGTTAACTTATCCTGTTGTGGTTGTATTTATTCTGCTATGCCTCTTTCTTGTCCTCGAAAAATGGCTGACTTCCGTTTCGGTGCCTTGGGCTGGGGGTGCGGGCGCATTGCTCGGCTGCTTTGCGTTGTTCCGACCGAATGTATTGCTTTTCGCCCCCGTACTCCTCCTTTGGATGTTATGGGTATTATGGCGCAGACAGACTGCTTTGAAACGCACCTGCCTCACGTTGTCTCTTTTGACAACAGCTTGCGTTGCCGTGCTTGTCCCCGCGTTCATACGCAACCATGTTGTAGCCCGGGATTTCGTGTTCATCTCCGCATACGGCGGCATCAATCTCTACGTGGGAAATCACCCGGACGCCTCGCTTGTGGAACCGAAAATCCCGGAACTGATGGAATTGGCAGGCGTTGAAAACTGGACCTGTTTTGATTACCCCGCCATTGTGCGCGGCATCGCCGCAAAAGAAGGGAAAGAAAAGATCACTTTCTCCGCGGCAAACAGGTATTTTTATCGAAAGGCGATCTCGTTCATACGCGAGCAACCGATTACATTTCTAAAAAATTTATGCCGCAAAGCATTGCTCTTCTGGGGACCCCATGAAATAACCAATGACACCGTGATGGAATATGACAAGCGTTTTTCGCCGACGCTGCGTTGGTTGCCCGGCTTTCCCTGGTGCGCCGCACTGTTTGTATTTGGCTCCTGGGTTGCCGTGCTCAACATGCGCAACGAACACTCGCAAAAACAAAAGCATACAAATGAAATGCTTATCTTGCTATGGCTGTATGTCGGCGCATATTTCTTGTCTGTTATCATCTATTTCGTGGCAGGACGTTATCGCGTCCCCATTATTCCTGTACTGCTTCTTTTTGGCGCTGCGGGCGTCTCCCGTCTTTTCACCCTTGTCAAGCGCAAGGATGTTCGCCGGATGGCAACGGCATTGACCGCACTGATCATATTGCTTCTGCTGTTCCATTGGAATCCCACCGGGCACGTACCCCGTGAAAGCACATGGCATCTGCGTACGGCAATGGCATACACGGCGGCGGGCGACGATGACAAGGCCGCGATCGAGTATCTCAAAGCGCTTGAACAGGGCGCCTCCGCTTCGGTAGTTTACGCCAATCTTGGACGCCTGCATATAAACCGCGGTCAACGGGATAAAGGCATGGCTTTCTATCAAGAAGGGCTCCGTCTGAATCCAAATAATCCCGTCATACACAATAATCTCGGCTACGAGTTATATCAAGAGGGAAAGACGGATGACGCCATAACGCATTTCGAGAAGGCAATTTCCGCCAATCCACGCTTCGCCCTTGCTCACATAAATCTCGGGAACGCCCTTATTGACGAAAACAAACCGGAAAAGGCGCTTGCCCATTTCCACGCCGCCGCGGAAATAACGCCGCGAGACGCCGCCATACCCTACAATATTGCGCGTATATTATTCATGCGGGGCGACCACGAGGACGCGCTTAGCTACTATGAAAAAGCCATTGAACTGCGCCCGGAATTTGCCGAGGCGCTTAACAACATCGGCTATTTATACGCGCTGCAA
>DSBB01000416.1 GCA_011046175.1 Candidatus Hydrogenedentota bacterium
GATGGTCTGCGTCGTCGGCGCCGAGCACGCCGATTTTTATCTGATAGCGCAGCGGGGCGGCCATAACCGGCCGGGACAACACAAGCGCCTGGTTGCGCTGCCAGCTGGCCGGCGCGGGCCGGGGCGTAAAATCCCAGACAAGCGCTTCTTGTCCCTGATGTATCTCAAGCGCTTTTTCGCTGTCTTCATCATGCACCGTTCCACGCACCCACAGCCGGATGTTTTCGGTGACAGGCTCGTTGACATGAACAATAAAACGGAGCACATGCCAATTTTCGGGAATGCTTTTCACGTGAAATCCGATCAGGTTCAGCTGTTCGTTCAAGGGCTGAATATGGGTGTATTCCCGTATCTTGCGCGCATAGCGCTTTTCCGCCTCGATCCGTTCTTCATCCGTCAACAGCCAGTGTCTGCCGTCGCGGTCAAGCAAATCATACAAGTCGAAGATGTCAAGATCATCATCCAAGGCCGGCGCGTCTTTCTTCGCCATGACATGGACATGTCCCGGCGTGGCCTTCCCGTATCCGTCAAAGCGGCAATTAAAGATGCTCTCAAAACCGTGGGGCTTGAAGAAACCCGCCCATGCCTCGAGGCGTGCCGCGTGCAATAGGTCCGCATCTTGTTTCAAAACCACATATTCCGTTTCCGCCAGCTCGGGCAGGGTGTTTTCAGGCGCCCGTGATTCCCATTTCACGGCGGCAAAAGGCCGCAGCCCGTCCGTTGTTTGGGAAGATATTCGGGCGTAGTGGCGCGCATAAAAATCCATGCTCAAATGGGCGGGGCGCTCAGCGACCACCTGATACCATGCGACAGGGCCCGCCGGACGCGAGCGGCCCGCTTCATACGCCGCCATGCCGTCAAGAATCCTCTCGGTAACCACTTCACTCCGGCGGGGCGCATGCAGCGCGTAGTGGCCAAGATCAATGCGGTCTTTGTAAAGCGTCAAGCCGTTGTTGTCCTGGCTTTGAACGGACGGATGCTCCGACAACGCCGGAATTTCAATCCGTCTGAGCGGACCAAAAGAGAACAGAGTGAGGTTTACATATTGCAGCGCCATGAAAAACATCAACAGCGCCCAAAGCGCGCGCCGCAGGCGGTAACGCGGCACGGCGTCCAGCGCCAAGGCGCAAAGCACTGCTGCGGGCGGTGTGGCCGCGTACAGCAATTGCGGACTGCGCGTGGTAAACAGTCCCGTAAGCAACAGGTACGCGCCGCCCAGCCATACCAGCAACATCACCGCCATTGTCTTGCGGTTGCGACGCAAAAACAACGCGGGGATACCAAAAAGCGCCGCAACACAGATGGGTAAAAATGCCGCTTCGTTCAGAAAGAGCAGCGGGTAAACATCCCATTCACTGCGGAACGGCTCCAGAATGTCCGCGTGCAGCTGCCGCGCTCGAGGCGGGGCGTCAACATCATGCGGGGCGGGGGCGTTGTTTGCCGCTGCGGATTCGGTTTCAAGCGATGCGCCGTCATCCGGTTCACGGGAAACGGCGGCGGCGGATTCTTCCTGTTTTGCCCGCGGCGCGTCTTCCGGTAACACGGCGTCCGGCGGCGGGGGAGTCTCCGCTTCAAGCGGCGCAAACAGCGCTGATTCGGAATCCTCCAAATCTTCCGGTTCCTTCGACGCTTGCGCATCTTTCGGCGCTTCCACTTTCTCCGTTTGATCGAAAGTATTCTCCGGCGCCGCCTCCTGCGATTCCAATGACGACGCCTCAGATGCGGGAGCCGGTTCAGAAGAGTGTCCGTTCAACCGGGAAATGGCAGGGTCCAAATAAATGCGTGACGCCGCGTCCTCAAGGGTTTCCGGCATGGCAAACTCGATACGCGCCGCGATGCCGGGCTGGAGCAGCCCCGTCTCGCCGCCGCGCTGTGTGCTCCACCATGTGTACATATACTCCACATGGCGCGTGTACCACCAGGAACAGACGCCCAGCACAATACACCCGCACAAAAGCAGATTGAACAGTATGTGAGCGGCGCGGGAGCGGCGCGAAGCCAGATTGGCGGCCTTTGCCGGATATGCCGCGCTGCACGCGCCCCAACCCAAGATACATAAGGAGGGCAGGAACAGGTACACAAATGCGGTTTGCTTCGTAAGAAAGGCGAGCCCCGTAAAAAACGCGAAGAGCGTCACCCAGCCGGTTTTGCGAAACCGGTCGGACTTCAACAACGCAAAAAGCGCCCATGTCGTCAACGCCGCGAGCAGCAGGTCGGGCATGAAATAGCGCGACCCGCAAAAAATAAGGGGCATGAACCCGGCCACAAAAGCCGCCAGAAACGCGTTGCGTCCCATCATGCCCTGTCGCGCAAACAGATACACGCCCACGAGAAACAACCCGAGAAACAGGCTGCCGCTGAAAGCGACCACATCCGGCGAATATCCAAACAGCCGGATGAAGGCCGCGCCAACAAGATGCGTCAACGGCGGGTAGGGCGATTCCACCGCCAGCGCGGCAACACCGCGCTCGAACAGCCCGGCCCGCTCCTCTGGAAACAAAGCGTCATAATACGCCGCCGCGCAGTTGATATGATGCGCTTCATCAAGATGGATGAGATGGTTGTCCGCATGAAGCCAATAGAGATTCAGCAGAACATGGAAGATAATGGCGACAGTCAACAACGCCATGCCTTCGGTATCACCCTTCTCCTGCGGCGGCGCGGACGGCTGCCGGGGGGGGGGAGGCGGCTGCCATTCCTGCTGTTGCGGTTGTTGCGGCGCGCCCTGCACGCCAAATGTTGGCGCCGGCTGCGGCGGATATTCAAACGACACGTCCAAACCTCCTCACGGTTTCTCGCTGCGAGAAATGCTTTCAATGTGTACGTAGTATAGGACGTAAGGCCGGGCAACTCCAAGAAACCGCTCCGACAAAACAGGTTCGTCTTCAATGCGGCAGATTATGCGCACGCGACCACTTCAAAC
>DSBB01000201.1 GCA_011046175.1 Candidatus Hydrogenedentota bacterium
GGCGAGGGCGAGGGCGAAGGTGAAGGCGAAGGCGAGGGCGAGGGCGAAGGCGAAGGCGAAGGCGAACCCACACAAGAAGAGTTGGAACAACTTGCGGAAGAACTGCTTGCCCTGTTTGAAGAGGCGGATGCGGATAACGACGGCAGATTGACCTATGAAGAAGCCCTGAATATGCTGCCCATGTTAACGCGTACTCAGTTTGCCGCGCTTGACTTGGATAGCGACGGCTATCTGACACGGGCAGAGCTTGAAGCGGCTCTACAAATTGAAGGGGAAGATGAAGGCGAAGGTGAAGGCGAGGGCGAGGGCGAGGGTGAAGAATGCTCCGGTTGTCGTGCTTGCCTGGGCTGCTGCCCGGACGACATAAGCACAAAAATGCTCCAACGCTATCTCGGCGACTGGCTGCTGGTCGGCTTGAGTTTCTTGGTCATGATGGCGTTAATAAATAGACGGCAATAGCATCAACACTGCAGAAAAAATCCGTATCGAATAAATACTCAAGAGGCGGACGACCGTGGGTGGCCATCCGCCTCTTCGTTGTTTGTTGGAGTTCACGCCATGCGCAGGAACGCGCCGGGGCGGTCGGTTTTTCCTGTGATGAGTAGGAATCCAGAGCCATACTCACAGCGTATCAGCTGCTTTCTGGATTCCCGCTTTCGCGGGAATGACGGACATACGCTGTTATAATGACGGCCATACGCTGTTATAAGAGCGCAGTAAAGATTTGTTTTCGATCTTTATCATCATAAGGGACAACAGGCATGTCAGCCAATCCGTCAGCCGACAGCGTCGCCGAACGTATTGTACATGCCTTTCATCGGGACAGGATAATTCTGTTTGGTTCTCGCATAGGAGGATTGCGCGACAAGACAGCGCTCTTGATGTCGCCATCATCTGTTCCGGCTTGACCACCCCATTCGGAGAATTCCGGGGACATCATACCTAATTATTGCTTTGTTATAGACGTTTATGGTATTCTTCCGGCATGGCACGTATAGCACGCGTAGTTGCGCCGGGGATGGCGCATCATATTATCCAACGGGGCAACCGCCGGTTGCCGACTTTTTTCTGTGAGGACGATTATACCGTCTACCTTGATTTGTTGTCAGAATGGTGTGGACGGTGTCACGTGGACATCTGGGTGTGGTGTTTAATGCCCAACCATGTTCATCTTGTGGCGGTGCCGGACACGGCGGAAGGGCTCTGCCGCGCCATTGGCGAAACCCATCGGCGTTATACCCGGCATATCAATTTTCGCAAGGGGTGGCGCGGTCACCTTTGGCAGGGACGCTTTGCTTCTTATGTCATGGATATGCGCCATACCCTGGCGGCGGCGCGGTATATTGAATTGAATCCGGTTCGTGCGGGCCTGGCGGCTTCTGCGGGCGACTATCCCTGGAGCAGCGCGCGGGCCCATCTTGCCGGCGTTGACGACGTGCTGATAAAAGCGTCGCCCTTGCACGCTGAAATAGACGATTGGTCGGCCTTTCTTGCATTGGATGTGGACGAGGAGGTGATGGAGCGCATGCGCATGCACGAACGCACCGGCCGCCCGTTAGGCGCTGCTTCATTCATCACTGCCGTGGAAGCACAAACGGGCCGCATCTTGCGTCCGCAGAAGCCGGGTCCCAAAGTCCCCAGAAAAGACTGATTAAGTATAGTGTCCCCGGAATTACGAATGACGCCGCCCCAGAAGGTGAGCCGATCGCCGTAGTTGTCCTTGAGTTCCTGCGCGTCCATGTCGCAGGCGGAACATTGCACGGGGTTCAGAATGTCAAAACCCGCTTCGATGAAATCGTCCATGAAGACGCGCACGCTGCCGCAACTGTGGATGAATGATTTCCATGTCGTGTTCTTGTGCATCCATTCATTCACGCGCTTGTGAAAAGGCATATACAGGTCGCGATACACATCAGGGGCGATGAAGGGCCCGTGCTGGGCGCCGAAATCGGTGCCGGTCACGAACACCGCCGTGACGAGGTCGCCGAAAGTGGCGCGCAGTCTTTCCAGATTGGCAAGCCCGATGTCGCATTGGCGCGAGAACAGTTCATACACGAAATCGCGGCGGGTCAATGCGCTGGTGTACCACTCGGTAATGTCGCGTATGCCGCGGGGTTGTTTCAACCACTGTCCCGGCGCCAGCGCGATATCGCCGAAGGCTGTGCCGCCGAAGGATGCCAGCGCCGCCTTGTCGGTACCGGCCAGCCTTTTCGCCTCGGAACGGTACCAGTTCAGGTCGTCTTCATTAAGCAGGGTGAATTCCTGCAGGTTGTCCTCCACGCTGAGGGTCGCCTCGTCAATCGGCTGCTGTCGGATGATGGTGTCGAAATAGAAGCCGTCTTTCGGCATGCGCCCGCTCGGCTGCGCGTTCCGGTCGCCCTCGGGGTATATAAGAATGTCGCCGTTGGGTTCCGGATCGGTGTTGAACGCCTCGGGCACCAGCAACGGTGTGCCGTCAAAAAACATCTATTCCTTTCAGTTTTCGTTTTTGAACCCGTACATGGTGCGCGGCCCGCCGAGCCCAACCACCTCCACGCCCAGCGCATCCATGAGGTCCGGCGCAATCTCGCCCAGCATCTGATACGGCTCCACCACTTTTACCGGCGTGCCCGGCGCATCGAGTCCCAGCGCCTGCCGCAAAAGGTATACGAAACTCACATGCATGCCGGTAACGGCGGACGCCCCGAAATCAAGCGGCGCTTAATCCGCTTCGTGGTGGTTCAATATTGTGTTTACCCGTTCGCGTGAAGTCATGCTCATAACGACAGGTACTCCTTATCCATGCGGGCGTCGCCCGCAATCCAGAGGTCAATCCGACAAATTCGGTCCCCGCATCCGGAAGAACGAGATATACAGAGCGCATGGGACCTATAACCAGAGAGCCCGGGGGGCGTTCTGTCAAAACC
>DSBB01000120.1 GCA_011046175.1 Candidatus Hydrogenedentota bacterium
CCCCAAGTCAGTCCGGGAACAAGGGTTCCGTCAATACCGCCCCAGCCGTCCGTACCACGGATAGCCCATGCAATCGCGCCCATACTGCCAAACAACAGCATGGGCAGCCATAATTCATACAAGAGATGGCGATCACGCCGCATCCGATAGCGCTGATACAAGTCCTTGTCCATTATGGTCATCATGATATTAATCCCTTTCAGCGACGCGTTCCCCCTCCCAATTGGTGTTTACACGCGAATTATAATCCCTTGTTTCTGAAAACGCAAGGACTTGCCATACTCCAAAATGGAAGCGTCCCTGTTTTTAATCCGCCGGCCAGCCGCACTGCGAGTCCCCATTGAAGCGCTTTATTCGCATACGATGCCACATACAAATATTCGCTTGCGGTCGGTTCGTTGCAGTCTGGCAAATGTGGTGATTATAATGCCTTGAAAGGAGCAAATAAATGATACATCACTCATTGAACAGACGGCGCTTCCTGGGCGCATCGGCTGCCGCTTTTCTGGGACTTCCGGCGCTGCAACACAACGGGCTTTGCCAAGCATCGGAAACATCCGGGCGTCCCAACATCATCTTTATCATGGCGGACGACTTGGGCTATGCCGACTTGGGATGTTATGGTCAGCAACACATCAAGACGCCCAATATAGACAAACTTGCGGCGGAGGGAATGCGCTTCACTCAATGTTACGCGGGGGCGCCGGTATGCGCGCCATGTCGCAGCGTACTGATGACCGGGCAACATACCGGTCATACGCGTGTGCGCGGCAATCATGGAATAAACACGCCCAAACATGACGGCCAAGACGGCCGCATCCCGCTTACGCCTGACGATGTTACCGTTGCCGCCGCGTTAAAAGAGGCGGGTTATGCCACCGCCATAACCGGCAAATGGGGGCTGGGAGAACCCGGCTCGACAGGGTTGCCCAACGATCATGGCTTTGACGAATGGTTTGGCTACTTGAATCAGGACCACGCGCCGGATTATTTTACGGACTATCTGTGGCGCAACAAGGAACGGCGCACCATCGGGCAGAACTTGGACGGGAAACGGAAGGTATACTCATGCGACCTGTTCACGGAATTCTGCCTCAATTTCATCCGTGAAAACAAGGATAACCCATTCTTTCTTTATTACCCGACTACCATTCCCCATAAAAAACTCGAAGCGCCTACGCTTGCGCCTTACGAGGACAAGCCGTGGCCGGACGCGGCGAAAACTTTTGCCGCCATGGTTACGCGCATGGACTATCACGTGGGACAGATCATGACATTGCTCAAGGAACTCGACCTCGACAAGAAAACCATTGTGTTCTTTACATCAGACAACGGGTCCGCCATGGGCTGGGAAGGCATGTTTGACAGTTGCGGCCCCCTGCGCGAGAAAAAGGGCAGCGTTTACGAGGGTGGCATCCGGGTTCCCATGATAACCCGCTGGCCGGGAAGAATACCGGCAGGCGGCACAAGCGATGCGATATGGTATTTTGCCGATTTTCTTCCCACCGCGGCGGCTCTCGCGCGAGCGACTTCACCTCGCAATGTGGACGGCATTAATGTTTTGCCCGCGATACTGGGCGAAAAGGCGGAATTGCCGGAACGATACCTCTATTGGGAACTGCCGCATCGAACCCGCGGATTGCAGCAGGCAGTTCGCCAAGACGACTGGAAAGGTGTGCGTTTCGGATTCGATCAACCTTTGGAACTGTACAACCTTAAGGAAGACATTTCCGAACGTCATAACGCGGCAAAGCAACACCCGGACATCGTTGGCCGCATGGAAGCATTCCTGGAAACAGCCAGAGAGCCCTCGCCCCATTGGCCGGTGGATGGCGAGACCAAACGAATAAGCTTTTTCAGTTGCCCTGCCAACTGAAAAAGCTTATTCGTTTGGTGCTGCCGTTGCGTCCATCAACAGCCTGGGATGAGGAGCGACGTTGTTTAACAGTTCGATTATTGTTTCTTCTGAAATGTCGCCGGCGAAGACGCACGGCGTATGCAGCATAAGCGCGGACACCAAAAGAGCGCCGATGAATCCGGATAAATGACTGTGAATCACGTTGGCTTCCCTTTCTGTTTGCATTTCATCGTGTGTTGATTATACAGAATGAGACGTTTTAGTGCCAGAGCGCCGTGGCGTCCCCAAAGGGCATTATGGCGCGGGAATCAAATGCTGTTACAATAACATGCGATATGAATAGTGTACATGCGAAAACGAAATCAAGGCAATATCTTACAGGCGTTTTGTTTCTGGCAGCAACGCTGACAGTAGAAACGCACGCCTGCGACACTGGCACGGTGCGCGACGCCGCTTTTTACAGTGTTCGCGACACTTTTTGGTTGGGCATGGTTTTTGAAGAAAACGACGCCGAAAGCCGTGATCGCTACGAGCGTATGGCCGCATGGCTGGAACGACAGGGCACGGTATTGAATATACAGGCGGAGCATATCCTGCCTGATGACGTCATATATTTGCGTTTGCGCTACGGTGTGGAAAAACCGCCTGAACAGTTGCCTGCAACATACCTTGCGGGACGTCATCCCGCTGAATCGCGGTCCGTTGTGTTCATGACATGGGCCTCTGCGCCGGAACCGGATTTTCTGGAAGGTTTGCGCAGCAATCCGGTCCTTGCGCGCATTACAGAAGAGACGCCCGAACACTGGGGCTGCGTTCTGTATTCACCCGGCAACGGCAAACGACGCGGCGAAATTGAAGCGGCAGTCGCACAATGGAAACGGAATCATGCGCCGGGTGTAAGCATGATAGAAGTGGATCGGCACAATGGAGAAAACCAATTCTTGTGCAGGGTGGCCGGCATGGACAAAAGCGATGATGATTGGGCGGGCGTTGTGTTTGGCAAGGGAAAATTGATGACGCCGGTGCTGGTGGGCCAAGCCATCACGG
>DSBB01000427.1 GCA_011046175.1 Candidatus Hydrogenedentota bacterium
CATTGAAATGCGAGCCGTATTTAAACATCATAACTTGTGGGAGTATTCTTTCATGGACGCACAACGTTGTCTCACTTTGCTGGAAGCCTTCAAATCAGTTCGGGTAATGGCTGTCGGCGACATCTATCTCGATGAATACGTGTACGGCAAAATAACGGAAATCAGCCTGGAAGCGCCCATTCCCGTATTCGAGGTCGAAGAGCGAAAATACAATCCGGGCGCAGCGGGGAATGCCGCCTGCAACGCCGCATCCCTGGGCGCGCAAGTAATCATGGTGGGCGTGGTTGGCGAAGACGCCAACGCCGATATTGTAAAGCGCGAATTTGCCGTCCGTAATGTGGACGTTTCCGGCTTGATCACCGACAAAACGCGTCCCACCAACACCTACGGGAAATGGCGTGCAGGCGGCCATAACATCCCCACCCAGGAAACGTGGCGCACCGACACGCCGAAACCCAAAATGGTCGCCGGGGAAATGGAAACGGCCATTATCGAAAAGATAAAGAGCATTGCCCCACATGTGGACGCCATCATGATCGGCGACCAGGCTTCCGCAACAATTTCCGAACGCGTCCTCGAGGTCATTATCGAGTGCGCGCAGCAACATAACCTGAAAACGGTGGCGGACTCGCGGGCGCGGGCGGGGTTCTTCAAAGGTGTTGATTTGATCACGCCCAACGACAAGGAGGCCGGAATGGCGGCGGGCATTGACATTGTGGACGAGGCGTCACTGATGGAGGCGGGCAAACGCCTCGTCGGATTGGCCAAAAACGCCATGATTACCCTCGGTCCGGAGGGCATCGCCTGCTTCGCGTCAGAGGGAACCATGGAAAAAGCGCCCATTCGCCCCGTGCAGGCGGTGGACGTAACCGGCGCGGGCGACACCGTCACCGCTGCAGCGACGCTGGCTCTGGTGGCGGGCGGAACCCTTGTTGAAGCGGCAACCCTGGGCAATCTCGCGGCAGGCATTGCAGTGGCGCAACCCGGCGTGGTCACGGTTTCCAACGATGAAGTGCGCGACACCGTGCTTGAAGGCGGCAATGTAGCCATTGACAAACTCAAGACCCTGGAACAAATGCGGGCCATAATGAAACGGTTAAAGCGCGAAGGCAAAAGGGTTGTATGGACCAACGGCTGTTTCGACATTCTGCACGTGGGACACATCTTGTACCTGCAGGAAGCGCGCACACACGGCGATATTATGGTGGTCGGCCTGAACAGCGACACCTCAGTAAGCGAAAACAAAGGCGCCGACAGGCCGGTGGTGGGTGAACATGACCGCGCGCAAGTGTTATCCGCGCTGGAATGCGTTGACTACATCATTATCTTCGACGAGAAAACGCCGTTGCCCCTGCTCAAGGCGCTGCAACCGGACATCTACGCCAAAGGCGGCGACTACACCCTTGACACCATTGTGCAAGAGGAACGCCAATTAGTGGAATCCTACGGGGGCCGTATTGCCATCATTCCGGGCAGAGAAGGACAGTCCACCACCTACATCATCAACAAAATCGCCGGGAAGGCATAGCGTTCAGCCGGATCAGAATGAAAGCCGGGCGCCGGCGTAAACATTAGTGTTGTTCTGGAACTGACCGAAGAAACTGGTCTTGCTGTCACCGAGAAATACGTTTCCGCCCGCTTCCACCGTCCAAATGTCGGAAATCTTGTAGGTAACGTTCGGTCGCAGATAAGCGTCTTTGTCTGACGGACTCATATATGCGAACAACGACAGAATCAGGTTCTGATTCATCAGCAATTTGGTGAGGCGCAGGGTGAACACATGCCGGTCGCGGTCGCGCTTGGGCATGAAGAAGGGCAACGTTTTCCTGTATCTGCCGTAATCCGCCATGTACTCGAGATAGTATTGGACGCCTGCGGTGAAGTCCCGGGCAATTTCCCGTTCATAACCAAGCAGGGCGCGGAACTCGCTGTTATTAATGAAGGGATTGGTGCCGTTTCGGTCTTGATATGAGTCGTAGTAACCGATTTCGATGTGACCGACGCCGCTGCCGACCATGCCGCGCAGGCTTGCTCCATAGGCGCGGAGTTTGGGGAACACGGCGCGGGGCGGCAGCAATTGCATGCCTGCCGGACTTTTCCAGTAGCCCGAATACCCGTAGAACGCGAGTTGCGCATTGCCCACCCGCCGGTAGAGGCGCAACGCAATCTCGTCATTGTCAAACCAGTGGCCCGGCTCGTTTGTGCGCAGTTTGTTGTTCCTGCCCACAGTTCTGCCGTGCAGCGGACTGTAATAACTGAAGCGTTTTCCTGTAATGTGCCGGTCTTCGTCGAAACGGGGCGAATACGCCACCTCCACGTTCATGAAGTCATTGAACCAGCCGATGCGCACTGTGTTGGACGGCGCTTTGAGGTATTCCACGTCGCGCCCGCTGAAGAACGACACCCAGTCCTTCGGGAACAGGTCGTTGATGAACAGCATGTCGCCCGTTCCCCAAGTGAGCACCTGGCGTCCCAAGCGGATGTCCAGCGAATCCACCGGCGACCATGTCAGCCGCAAGTGTCGTATGTCCAGCCGCGCGCGTTCGTCCACCGCGTCGAACACGCCGTCGCCGGTAAACTCGATAAACACGCGGTCCCAACCCTTGTCCGTTTTTAGCTGCAGGCGCATCTCGCCCAAAGTCGCGTCTTTGGACTGCGCGTTGTCAGACACCACGCGCGCCCCGGCGCGCGTGTCCCAGAAGCCATGCAGCACAAAGGGTGGCGCAGCGTGAGCGGGAGCGGCGTCATCGCGGACATCAAGGGGAGAGTCCGGCTCCAACCCAATCGGCAGCGCGGGCTCCTCCCGCGCAGGCTCCAGCCCCGCAGGCAATGCCGGTTCCTCCCGCGCAGGCTCCAGCCCCGCAGGCAATGCCGGTTCCTCCCGCG